>USQD01000053.1 GCA_900556795.1 uncultured Prevotella sp.
TTTTTCAAGCAGAAGACGGCATACGAGATTCCGAAACGTGACTGGAGTTCAGACGTGTGCTCTTCCGATCTATCCTCTTTTTTATAAAATAAGGACAATGGCTGTGCCAAAACTATATTTGTGCAGATAATCAAGTGATTAGCATATATACCTTATTAAATATGTGTCTAATAATTAGATATAGCCGTCAAATTTTTGGGCAAAGAATTTCACACCTTCATTTTTACTTTTCATCATTATCGAGGTCAAATAGATGTAACAGATAGAAGTTGAAGCTATGACGATAAATGATAATGATATAATAGAAACACTGAACGCAAGCCTGGAGACAGGCTTCAGGATGCTGCTGAGCAAGTATCAGGAGCCTGTCTACTGGCACATCCGTCGACTGGTGGTGTCGCACGATGATGCCCAGGATGCCACGCAAGAGACTTTTGTAAGGATGTTTCGGTCGCTCGAACAGTTTCGTGGCGACAGCTCATTGCGCACATGGCTATACCGCATTGCCACCAACGAAGCGTTGCGGCTCATCGGTAAGCGCCGTCAGGAGACGGTATCGCTCGACTCGGTTACGACTGGCGTGGAAATCATTGCTGCCGACAAGGTTGCGGTGAAGCTGCAAAAGGCGATTCTAACACTTCCCCCCAAGCAGCAGTTGGCTTTCAACCTGCGCTACTATGACGAACTCGGGTTTGACGAGATAGCCAAGATAGCCGACTCTACAGCCGCAAGTGTCAAGGCAAGCTATCATATTGCTAAAGAGAAAATAATCAAGTATATGAACTCAAACGATTAAGGATATGGATAAGAATTTCGATTTCAACCAAGTGGGTAAACGTATGCCATACTCTACTCCCGACGATTTCTTCGCCAAGATGCAGAGCGACATCCTTGATGCCGTACAAGATATGCCACAGAAGAATACGGAGATTAAGACGAATCGACGTACTGTCCGTAGGTGGCTTTGGCCTGTATCGCTGTCGGCAGCAGCTGTTGCGGCAATGTTTGTCATCAACATGCATTTCTTAGTTCCCAATACGCCAAAGGCTTCGAGCGATATTCAGGATGTAGAGCAAGCCTTCGCACAACTATCCGAGGGCGACCAGGCTTATATCTTGGATGTGTATCAGGATGATGTGTTCATCAACAATTAAGGCAAATATATATAACATAAACTAAAAAATACAGATTATGAAAAAGATTTTCAACGTAATGATGCTGGTCATCGCAATGACGATGTTCACCGTCAATTCTTTCGCTCAGGCTCCCAACAAAAAGCAGCGCCTCACACGCGAGCAACTCTCAGAAAAACAGGCTAAGTATATAGCCAATAACCTTGCTCTTGACGACGAGACTACAGCCAAGTTCATTAACACCTATACACAATGCCAGAAGGAGATTTGGGCTCTTGGTCCGCGTCCTCGTCGCAATGGTAATAACAATGAGGAGCAAATTGGGCAGAACATCAAGAAACGCTTCGAAATGAGCGAGAAGATTCTCGATATACGACAGAAGTATTACAAGGAATACTCGAAGTTTATGACGCAGAAGCAGATTCAGCGTGTATACGAAATCGAGAAGAATATGATGAAACGATTCGCTCAGCGTAAGGGCAAGAAAGGACAACGCTCTATGCGCGGTCAATTCAGACCACGACCAACGGACCAATACTCTGTTAATAATCACATAATTGTTTGAAAATGAGCGAGTTGATTAACAAAATATAACTAAATAAATTTGACTAAGTGCCTGATTTTCAGTATCTTTATAGTTGATTTAAGACTTTAAAAGATTGTCAGGCAAGACACAAGAGCCAGCTGGACTTTGCGTTCAACGCATCGTTCGCCTCGCTGAATGCCGCCAAGGTCTTCATGAAAGACAATGGCATGGACAATTCCATGGCAAAAGTTAAGTCATTGATGTTCGATGCGAACTATACGAAATTAATTTTCGACATGTCCCGATGCCGACCGAACCGAACTTTAATTAGTAAGATTGTCAAAGAACTCATTGGCTGGCAGCCTAAGGCTGCATAGCCATATACTCAAATTTTAACGAACTATTGAAAGGAAAGAACAACTAAGAAAATGAAAGAGATTAAATTGACAATGCTTGCCGCACTGCTTTTCTGTTTTGCGGCAATGAATGCACAGCCCAGCAGCATTACCCCGACAGATTACCAGAAGATGCTGGGCCGGGGACTGGATGCAGACTGGTGGGGACGTTCGGAAAAGAACAAGCAAGGTGACTACACCGAACTTGCGGTGGCGAAATTTGCCCGGCAGGGCGTGCAGCACATACGCATCCGCATGCACCATTATAACGTAACGGCACAAGACCTTGGACGGCTGAAGAAGCAGATAGCTGCCTGCCGCCATAACGGGCTGGTGCCCGTTATAGCTTTTTCGGCCAAGCCCTACAAAGAGAATCCAACCTCAGCCGAGCATGAAAAAGTAGTGAAGTGGTGGCGGAAAATGGCGGAAGCCTTGAAAGACGAGGCATCCGATGTGAGTTTTGACCTGATAATAGAGCCATCTCATAAGTTAAAGAAGAACCCCGATGAACTTAATTCGCTTTATGACCACTGTGTTACGGCTATAAGGGAAACCAATCCGCACCGCATCATTTTCATTGCACCGCAAAACCTGTCGCACCCCGAGGGGCTGCAAAATCTTGTCATTCCTCAAGACGGCAACGGATTTATCATGGCCGAATGGCACTTTTATGCAGCAGGCCCCGACAAAAGCAATCCGAAAAAGCTCTGGACTACCGGCACTGATACAGAAAAACAACTAATCAGGGAACGGATAGAAATTGCTCGCCAATGGCAGGAAATAACCGGAATAAGAACATGGGTAGGAGCCTGGATGCCAGGAAACTATAATAAGGGCAACCATTATACCGTGGAGGAGCAGGTGATTTTTGCCGATTTCATGTGCCGTGAATTGGAAAAGGCAGGCATACCTTTTGCCATCAATGCAGACAAGATATTTTATGACTATGCCACAGACCAGTGGAAAGAAGCCTATATACCATTGATGGATAAGATCTTCGGAAAGGACACGTCCTGCCCCAAAAAACAGCACATACCCCTGTGAGCCTCTCTATCAACAAGAGATATAGGCTCTTATAATAGGAGAAAAGCATACTGCAAGTCCCAGCTTTATTTCCCAGTTTATCCAGCCAATAGGCATCTTATACGATGGGCAGGCTGATGCCTTTTATCTTCTGATAGATATCTAAGGCATAGATGTCTGTCATGCCGCTGATGTAATCCAATACAGCCATGATCCTCTCTTCCAGATTCTCGTTCTCTATGTCGTACTGGCTGCTTACTCGGCGCAGGAGCTGCTTGGAGTAGAAACGGGATGGGTTTACGGCTGCTTCGATGAATACCTCCATCAGCGTAGCCATAATTTGATAACCCGAAAGTTCGATGTCGAGTACCGGCTTGCTTTGGTAAATCTTAGAGAATGAAGTCTTTTCACATTCCTTGTACGCCTTTTTCTGGCGCTCGGAAATGTGGTCGATGAGATTTCCCTCGAAAGTTCCGGCAAGGATTTCCTCCTCGTGAGCCAGGAAGGCTGCCACACATTCGTTTTCCAGTTTTCCGATAACGCTGGCTCTCATGTAAACCACTTTCTCGTTTTCGTCAGTCAGTTCTTCGTCGATGATTCGCTGGCGTATCTTCTGCTGGATATCTTCATCGAAGAAACTCAGCAGCAAGTGCTCCGTCTCAGCAAACGAAAGAATCTTGAGCTTGTGGGAGTCTTCAATATCCATGATTTCGTAGCAGATGTCATCGGCAGCTTCTACCATATATACGAGTGGATGTCGGGCGTATTTGAGGGGTTCACCCGGTGCCGATTTGCAGGAAATGCCCAATTCATCGGCTATTTTCTTGTAAGATTCCGCTTCAGAAGCAAAGAAACCGAATTTTCCGTGATTCCCGGCAAGACTGCTGGCAAACGGATATTTCACGATAGAGGCAAGCATGGAATAGGTCATGACAAAGCCACCCTGACGGCGCCCCTTGAAACGATGCGTCAGGATTCTGAAGGCATTTGCGTTACCTTCGAAATGCGTAATGTCATCCCAGAACTCCGATGAAACCATTGATTTTATCTTCTGTCCTGGTCCTTCGCTGAAGAAAGTCTGGATGGCTTTCTCGCCAGAATGACCGAAAGGTGGATTGCCCAGATCATGTGCCAGGCAGGCTGCACTTACGATGGTTCCTATCTCTTCTACGAGCGTATCCTTCAGGTCTGGCTGCTTCTTGATGACACGTCGGGATATGTCGTTACCTATCGACATGCCCACACTAGCCACTTCCAGACTGTGGGTGAGGCGGTTGTGTACGAAGATGCTGCCCGGCAGAGGGAAAACCTGCGTCTTGTTCTGCAATCGGCGGAATGCCGAAGAGAAGATGAGACGGTCGTAATCGCGCTTGAATTCAGAGCGGTCATCGTGGCGCTCTGCATGCTTGTGTTCCTGTCCGAAACGCTTGTTGGATATCAGTTGTTTCCATTCCATAATCCGTTGATTCTTATATTTTAATATTGCACATTTATCGTTCTGTAGCGCAAAAATACAGGAATCTGCGCATAATTCAAAATAAAAATAGATAAATTATATCATTTTTACTTATAAAATGCGATTATTCGCCTAAAAAGCAGTATTTTTGCAGAAAAATAGAAAAATATGCTGAAAGTACAGATTATCAATAAGGGGCATCAGCCTCTCCCTGCGTTTGCCACACCTCAGAGTGCGGGCATGGATTTGCGTGCTAATATCGATGAGGCTATCGTGCTTCATCCTATGGAGCGTAGACTCGTTCCTACGGGGCTTTTCATGGCATTGCCGGCTGGTTATGAAGCGCAGATAAGACCTCGTAGCGGACTGGCACTGAAGCATGGCATTACCGTGCTCAATACGCCGGGTACCATCGATGCCGACTATAGAGGCGAAATCATGGTGCTGCTCATCAACTTCTCACAGCAGGACTTCGTCATCAATGACGGCGAGCGCATCGCGCAAATGGTGCTTGCCAAGCACGAACAATGCGACTTCATCGAGGTAGAAGAACTCGACGAGACAGAGAGAGGCGCTGGTGGATATGGTCATACGGGAGTAAAATAAAAAGAAAGGAATCGAATCGTGAAATTCAGTTTGAGAAATACTGCTATCTGGATGGTCGTGGGGCTGATAGGCTCTGCGGCTTTGCCGTCTATGGCCCGTAAGGTAAAAGTGAAACACGTGGCGCAGCAGGCGGTAGCGGTGAAGGACTCGCTCAGTCCTAACGACCGCAAACGTTTTGAATACTTCTTCCTGGAGGCGGGAAGGCAACATGCAGCCAACAACTATTCTGCTGCGATGGACCTCTTTGAGCATGCCCGACAGATAGATCCGAATGCCGCAGAGACATACTTCTATCTCTCGATGTATCACTCTCAACTGAAGCAAGATTCGCTCGCCCTTCACTATATGGAGAAGGCAATACAGCTGGCTCCGGAAAACCAGACCTATGCCGAGAATCTTGCCCAGCATTATATCGGCAAGCAGCAGTATGACAAGGCGATAGATGCCTACGAAGACCTCTATGCCCGCAATCATGGCAATACCGATGCCCTGCATATCCTGGTGCAGCTGTATCAGCAGCAGAAGAACTTCCCGATGATGCTGAAGACCATTTCGCGTCTGGAAACCGAGGAGGGTGAGAGCGAGCAGTATACGCTTTCCAAGATGCGCATCTACGAAATGATGGACGACAAGAAGGCTGCCTATAAGGAATTGAAGTCGCTGGTAGATGCCCATCCGCTCGACATGGTTTACAAGACGATGCTGGGCAACTGGCTCATGCAGCATCACCGCCAGAAGGAAGCCTTCAAGATGTTTACGGATGTGCTGAAGGAGGAGCCGGAGAGTTCCTATGCCCAGATGTCGCTCTACGACTATTACAAGGCAACCCAGCAGGAAGACCAGGCTCATCAGATGCTGGATAAAATACTGCTCAGTCCGAAGACGGATCTGGAAACCAAGGTGATGATGTTCCGTTCGTTTATCCAGGACAATGAGACCCATGGTGGCGATTCCACCCAGGTAGTGGCGCTCTTCGACAAAGTGCTCGATGTGCCGCAGCCATCGGCTGATGTGGCAGAAATGCGTGCTGCCTATATGAGTCTGAAGAAGATGCCGGACAGCATCATTGGCAAGGCTTACGAGAAGGTGCTTGACATCGCTCCGGATAATGCCAATGCCAGACTGCAGCTGGTGCAGCTGCTCTGGAATCAGAAAGATTATACATCGGTAATCGCCCAAAGCAAGGCGGCTCATGAGTATAATCCGGAAGAAATGGTGTTCTATTACTTCGGTGGAATGGCGCATTATCAGAAAAATGATGAGGATGCGGCGCTCCATGAATTCCGTCAGGGCGTGGCACAGGTAAGAGCCGATGCTTCTCCTGACCTGGTTTCTGATCTCTATGCCGTCATGGGCGACATCCTTTACAAGAAGAAGGACAAGCAGGCGGCTTATGCGGCTTACGACTCCTGTCTGCAATGGAAGGATGACAATGTGATGGCGCTGAACAACTATGCCTATTACATGAGCGAGGAAGGCACCGACCTGCATAAGGCAGAATCGATGAGCTATAAGACCGTGAAGGCGGAACCTAACAACGGCACTTATCTGGATACCTATGCATGGATCCTGTTTAAGGAAGAGCGCTATGCCGATGCCAAGACTTATATCGATGCTGCTCTCAAGAACAGCGATTCTACCGAGAATAACAGTACGATATTGGAACATGCCGGCGACATCTATGCCATGAACGGAATGATAGATGACGCCATGAAATACTGGAAGCAGGCGCTGGACGGCGATGGACAGAATGCCGTCCTGAAATGGAAAATAAACAATAGACAATATATTACCGAGGATGAACTGCTGCGTCGTAACAGACCGGCAAAGAAGGAATCGGTAACGAAGAAAATCATTAAGAAAGGTAGAAAGAGATGAAAAAGAATAAATGGATGTTGATGGGTGCCGGAGCTGCCATGATGCTGATGGCTGCTTGCGGAACCAGCAGACAGGTACAGGGAACCGGCAAGGTTGATGCCGGCAAGCAGCAGACATCTGTCAAGGCAGACGAGCAGGGTGAAAGCTTCAGCCAGCGTGCTTTCCTGCAGATGGTTTCGGATAATCAGGTCTACGCCAAGGATATTGTGGGCAAGATGGATTTCACCATCCTGATGGGAGACAAGGAAGTGAGCGTTCCTGCCAAGTTGAGCATGCGCAAGGACCAGCTGGTGCGTATCCAGATCTTCATGCCTTTCCTGGGCAGTGAGTTGGGACGTCTCGAGTTTGCTCCTGATTATGTGTTGATTCTGGACCGTTATCACAAGCAGTATGTCAAGGCAGACTATACGCAGGTGGATTTCCTGAAGAAGCAGGGCATCTCGTTCTATACCTTGCAGGCGTTGTTCTGGAATCAGCTGATTCTGCCGGGCGAAAAGGAGGTGACCAAGTCAAATCTCAAGAAGTTTGACGTCAACCTGAATGCTGCCGGCAACGAGGTTCCGGTAACCGTCAAGAATGGCTATATGACCTATGCCTGGAATACCAGCCGCGAGAACGGGCGCATCACATCGGCTGATGTCAACTATCAGAGCTCGCAGCATGGCACATCCCGTCTGCATGTAGACTATAGCAAGTTCAAGAGTGTGGGCGTGAAGATGTTTCCGGCAACACAGGTGATGTCGTTTATGACTACTGCAACCCAGAAGAAGCAGGAAATGAAACTTATCCTCAATCTCAACGAGGTGAAGACAGATAGTAACTGGAGTACTCAGACCGAAATTTCAAAGAAATACAAGCAGGTTTCGCCTGAAGAAGCACTTCGCAAAATTATGAGTATCTGATGAAACGTATCCTATTATTAATGATGGCTCTGGTATTCTCGCTGGCTCCCTATGCCCAGAAACAGGTGCAGAAGAAGCGACCGGTAAGAAAGACCGCAGTGGCTGCCAAGCCTCAGCACAGAAATAAAAGACCGGTGAAGCATTCTGCCCCTACCAGGGCAGAACGCAAGGCGGCTACCTACAGCAATGCTTCTATCCGAGGATTGCAGGGACAGCGTGCGTCTATCCAGAAGAAAATCAAGGAGCAGGAACAGGCACTCCGCAGGAATCAGGCAGATGTGAAGAAGCGACTGGAAGACCTGATGATATTGAACGGTGAGATAGACCAGCGTCAGAAGAAGATTGATGGCATCCAGAAGGATATTCATCATATCGACGGAAATATCGGTATCCTGCAGGCGCAGCTGAAAACCCTTCAGCAGCAGTTGCAGGACCGCAAGAACAAGTATATCCGTTCCATGCGCTATATGAGCCGTCATCATACGGTACAGGACAAGCTGATGTTCATCTTTAGTGCCAAGAATCTGACACAGATGTATCGCCGCCTTTCCTTCATCCGCCAGTATTCTTCCTATCAGAAGGTGCAGGGCGAGGCTGTAAAGGCTAAGCAGAAGCAGGTGAACGAGAAGCACCAGCAGTTGCAGCATGTTAAGGGACATAAGAACACCTTATTATATAAGGGTAAGCAGGAGAAGACGGCATTGGAAGGTAAGCAGACCCAGCAGCAGGAAATGGTGCAGGGACTGCAGAAACAGCAGAAGACCATTCAGGCTGTGATTGCCGACCAGCGTCAGAAAGATGCGGCAATCAATGCCCAGATTGACCGTTTGATTGCCCAGGAAGTAGCCAAGGCTCGTGCCCGTGCTGCTGCCGAGGCTAAGAAGAAGGCTGCTGCAGCTGCTGCCGCCAAGAAACGTGCTGAGGAATTGGCGCGTAAGAAGGCTGCTGCCGAGGCTGCTGCCAGGGAGAATGCCCGTCGTATAGCCGAAGCCAAGGCGCGTGAAGCTGCTGCCGAGGCGGCAAGAAGAAAGGCTGCCGAAGAGGCAAGGCAGGCTGCTGAGGCTGCAAGAAAGGCTCAGGAAGAAGCGGCTGCTCAGGCTGAAGCGAAGGCGAAGGCAAAAGCGCAGGCTAAGGCGCGTGCTGCTGCCGAGGCTGCCCAGCGTGCTGCTGCAGAACAGGCGGCACGTCAGGCTGCTGCTGAACAGGCGGCAAGAAAGGCTGAAGCTGAACGAAGGGCTGCTGAGTTGAAGGCTAAGGCGGACGAGGAGCGCCAGGCTCGTGAGATTGCTGCTGCCAAGAAGGAGGCGCAGGAGGCGGCTACCTTGAGTTCGGTAGACCGTATGCTGAGTGGCGGATTCGAGGCAAACCGTGGTCGTCTGCCAATGCCTATTAGCGGCGGTTATCGCATCGTCAGCCATTTCGGACAGTATAATGTACAGGGCTTGAAGGGTGTTACCCTCGACAATAAGGGTATCAACATTCAGGGCAAACCGGGTTGTGTGGCTCGCAGCATCTACGATGGTGAGGTGAGTGCCGTATTCGGATACGGTGGCATGTGGAATGTATTGGTTCGTCATGGTGCCTACATCTCGGTATATTGTAACCTGAAATCGGTCAGCGTTCATAAGGGACAGAAAGTAAGTACCCGCCAGGCATTGGGTGCCGTGGGTTCTGACAACATCCTCCAGTTCCAGCTTCGCAAGGAGACTGCCAAGCTCAACCCAGAGGCTTGGTTGGGAAGATAAATGCATGAATATTATGCAGCCGGTAGTGTTTTTACTGCCTGGTTGCTGTAGATGATAGAAATGAAACCTCCAATCGATTGGTTCGATTGGAGGTTTTTTATTGCTTGCTAAAGAGGTGGTTACTGGCATTTTTTTCAGTAAATGGTTCACGTGGTAGCGTGATAGATAAGGCTGAGGATCTTCAGAAAATATCTGAAGGCTTTGGTGTGTTTGGTAACTATAAAGAAGCTGAAAGCCAGGAGTTTGGTTCTAATTGGTTCAACAATGTGAAGGTAACTTATTCTAGTCAAGATATAAAGTGGACATATTCTCCTGTTAAGTATTGGTTACCACAAGGCCATATTGATTTCTTGGCTTATGCTACGAATCAGACAAAGGATAATATCTCTAGTACAAATAATAAAGTGAAATTCCAATTTGCTCATGCTTTGTCTAGACTTGGTTATACTGTAGCTGATAAATTTTATGTTATCGTAGAGTACACTATAAAAGACTATAATGGTGTAACGACACCAATGAAAAATACGGTTTATCAGAAACTTGAAAAGAACTTCGAGCAGGGTAAGGCTTAGCATGCTTTAGCCCGTTTGGCATTTGATATCACAGTCAATCAGCAATTAGAGAAAAATGGTGCTGTGGTAAAAGTT
>USQD01000054.1 GCA_900556795.1 uncultured Prevotella sp.
ACGGCATACGAGATTCCGAAACGTGACTGGAGTTCAGACGTGTGCTCTTCCGATCTAGAATATTGATTGGAAAAAAGCATTGGTCTTCCTGATTGTTATCGGTGGACTTATTTATATAACAAAGGCTGAGTTGGGAATGACAACTACTAATTCATTCCTTACTACGCTTGGTATTTTATTGCTTCTCTTTATCGGTGATAACTTCGCTCAGAAGATAGACGATAATAGAAAGCGTCGTAAACTGAATGATGATGGAAAAGCTAATTAATCTTTATAGGCAATGGGCTGGCGAAGAACCTGCGGATGTCATCAAGTTGGCAGGGCAGGGAAGTAACCGTCAGTATTTCCGTATCATCAAGCAAGATGGAGATACGGTGATTGGTGTTGTGGGCACCAGTCGTGATGAAGATCATGCCTTCGTTTATCTTGCCAATCATTTTAACCTCCGACAGTTGCCTGTTCCTAAGATCTTGGCAGTGAGCGAGGATCAGCTTTGCTATATCCAGACTGATTTAGGTGG
Organism: uncultured Prevotella sp.; assembly: GCA_900556795.1. Taxonomy (GTDB): domain Bacteria; phylum Bacteroidota; class Bacteroidia; order Bacteroidales; family Bacteroidaceae; genus Prevotella. The sequence continues at coordinate 521 of USQD01000054.1, forward strand.
AACTTCGCTTTTTGATGCGATCAAGGGTGGTCGTGAAGCAGGAGGTAGATATAATCAGAAAGAGAAGGAACTTCTGAAGAAGACAATCCGTGAGTTGCCTAATATCCAGTTGCGTGGTGCTCGAGGACTGGACTGGTCCAATTGCTATCCTCAGCCGGAATTTGATGTGGATAGTGTTCTTTTTGACCTCAACTATTTCAAGTATTGTTTCTTGAAGCCTACCGATCTGGATTTTCATGAGCTGAAACTTGAAGCCAATTTCCGATTGTTTGCAAAGGATCTGACTTCTGAAAAAATGGATTGTTTCCTCTATCGTGATTTCCAGGCACGTAACATTATGTTAGACGAAAAAGGCAATCCCTATTTTATAGATTTCCAAGGTGGCAGAAAGGGACCGTTCTATTATGATCTGGCTTCCTTCCTCTGGCAGGCTTCTGCCAAATATTCCTTCAAGCTCCGCCGGGAGTTGGTATGGGAGTATTATCAGTCGCTCAAGAGTTATACGGAGGTCCCTTCGGTTCGCCATTTCGTGAACCGTCTGAGTCTCTTTGTTCTCTTCCGTACCTTACAGGTGTTGGGAGCTTATGGTTTCCGAGGCTATTTCGAGCGCAAGAAGCATTTTCTTGAGAGTATTCCACCTGCCATTCAGAATCTTCGTGATCTTCTGAAGATGGGCGAGAAGGTGTTCCCTTATCCATATATGATGGATATGCTTCGCAGACTTACCGAACTGCCGCAGTTCAAGCGCATCGAGAGTGCTGCCGTAACACGTGCAGATGGATATAAGACTACAGATAAGAATATTTATCGGGCTCATCCACAAGATGGACCGGCTACCTTCTCTAAGTACGACGGTAAGGGACCTCTGGTAGTAAGAGTCTATAGTTTCTCCTTTAAAAAGGGTATTCCGGAAGATCCGTCGGGCAATGGTGGCGGTTATGTCTTTGATTGTAGAAGTACTCACAATCCGGGTCGTTATGAGCCTTATAAGAAATTGACGGGTCTGGATGAACCGGTCATCCGATTCCTGGAGGATGATGGTGAGATTCTCCAGTTCCTGGAGCATGTCTATGCGCTAGCCGATCATCACGTGAACCGTTATATCCAGCGAGGTTTTACCTCTCTGATGTTCTGTTTCGGTTGCACGGGCGGTCAGCATCGCAGCGTGTATTCAGCCCAGCATCTGGCAGAGCATATCCACGAAAAGTTTGGCGTGGAAGTGCAAATCTGTCATCGTGAACAACAGATAGAGCAGGTTTTGCCTGCAAAATAAGAATAAATGGCGTGCAAATTTGGCTATCTCGCAAAAAGTTAGTAAATTTGCACGCACATTAATATATAGCTATTTAGCAATGATGCAAGCAATGATATTCGCAGCAGGTTTGGGCACTCGCCTGAAGCCACTTACTGATCGCATTCCGAAGGCATTGGTAAGTGTCGGGGGAGAACCTTTGCTCAAACGTGTCATCTTTCAGTTGAAGGATGCCGGTTTCACTCGTATTGTGGTGAACGTGCATCATTTCTCTAAACAAATCATCGATTATCTTCGTGATAATAAGAATTTCGGTATGGATATCCGTATCAGCGATGAGAGCGAAAAGCTCCTCGAAACGGGTGGTGGTATCAAGAAAGCATGGCCACTCTTCGATCAGACAGAGCCTATCCTGATTCATAATGTGGATATTCTGAGCAATGTGGATCTGAAGAAATTCTACCAGATGGAGTCGAAGGAACTTTCTGATGATTCTTCGGATCCCGTGAAGGAGAAGGCTCCCTTGGCTGCCCGCCTTCTGGTGAGCGAACGCAAGACCAAGCGTTATCTTCTTTTCGATGATACCATGCGATTGGTTGGCTGGACGAATATAGAGACAGGCGAGGTAAAGAGTCCTTATCCTGATCTCAATCCAGAAGATTATCAGATGTATGCTTTCTCTGGCATCCACATGGTTGCCCCATCGCTTTTTCCCCTGATGGATGATGAACCGGATAAGTTCCCAATTATGGACTTCTATCTGAAGCATTGCGACATGGTTCGCATTGAGGGATACGTGAAAAACGACCTCAAACTGATGGATGTGGGAAAGCAGGAGACGCTGAAGGAAGCGGAAGCGTTCCTGAAAGAGTTAAAGTGAAGAGCAGAGAAAGTGAAGAGTGAAGAACGAAGAGTGAAGAATTCAATAGTCTTTGCTAATCATAAAGTTCAATGTTCAAAGTTCAAATTTCAAAGTTAAATATATTATGCAACAGAAGATTATTATTTTGGATTTCGGTTCACAGACCACACAGCTGATTGGCCGTCGTGTTCGTGAGCTTGATACCTTCTGCGAGATTATGCCTTACAACAAGTTTCCAAAGGATGACCCATCTGTCATTGGTGTCATCTTGAGCGGTAGCCCTTATTCCGTTCATGATCCGGAAGCTTTCAAGGTAGATCTGAGCCAGTTTATTGGCCGCATTCCTGTGCTTGGCATCTGCTACGGTGCTCAGTTCCTCTCTTACGCCCAGGGTGGTAAGGTGGAAGCTGCAGATAGCCGTGAGTATGGTCGTGCTAACTTGGAGCAGTTCGACAAGGAGAATCCTTTGTTCAAGGGATTCATCGAGAACTCTCAGGTTTGGATGAGTCATGGTGATACCATCACTGCGATTCCTGAGGACTATAAGTGCATCGCTTCTACTGCCAATGTGAAGTATGCTGCTTATGCTTCTACCAAGCAGCCTGTTTGGGCTGTACAGTTCCACCCAGAGGTGTTCCACTCTTTGCAGGGTACACAGCTTCTGAAGAACTTCGTGGTAGATATCTGCGGTAGCAAGCAGGATTGGAGTGCTGACTCTTTCGTTGAGACTACAGTAGCTGAGTTGAAGGAGCAGTTGGGCGACGACAAGGTTATCTTGGGTCTTTCTGGTGGTGTTGATTCCAGCGTAGCAGCTGTTCTCTTGAACAAGGCTATCGGCAAGAACCTCACCTGTATCTTCGTAGATCACGGTATGCTCAGAAAGAATGAGTTCCGTGATGTAATGGAGGATTATAAGTGCTTGGGCTTGAACGTAATCGGTGTTGATGCTTCTGAGAAGTTCTTCGCTGACTTGGCTGGCGTTACAGATCCAGAGGAGAAGCGTAAGATTATCGGCCGCGACTTCGTGGAGGTTTTCAATGCTGAGGCTAAGAAGCAGACTGGTGCCAAGTGGTTGGCTCAGGGTACTATCTATCCAGACCGTATCGAGAGTTTGAACATCACTGGTAAGGTAATCAAGAGCCATCACAATGTAGGTGGTCTTCCTAAGGAGATGAACCTTCAGTTGTGCGAGCCATTGAAGTGGTTGTTCAAGGACGAGGTTCGTCGAGTTGGTCGCTCTATGGGTATGCCTGAGCACCTGATTACCCGTCATCCATTCCCTGGTCCTGGTTTGGCTGTCCGTATCTTGGGTGATATCACTCCTGAGAAGGTACGCATTCTTCAGGATGCTGATGATATCTATATCCGTGGTTTGCGTGAGTATAAGGTGAAGTTGAGTGGTGAGGAAGCTCGCCGCGTCCTGGCTGCCGGTGTTCCTGCTGACATGCAGAATGGTGAGATTGAGGTATCTCTCTACGATCAGATCTGGCAGGCTGGTACCGTATTGCTCTCTACCGTCCGTTCTGTTGGTGTAATGGGTGATGAGCGTACTTACGAACACCCTGTTGCATTGCGTGCCGTAACAAGTACTGATGCGATGACTGCCGACTGGGCTCATCTTCCATACGACTTCATGGCTAAGGTAAGTAACGAGATTATCAACAAGGTAAAGGGTGTTAACCGCGTTTGCTATGATATCTCTTCAAAACCACCTTCGACAATCGAGTGGGAGTAATGATATGAATAAAAAAGACCACCATCTGAGTTTGATATTCAACTCAGATGGTGGTCTTTTTTTTATTGATGAGTACTGAGTACTTTTGGAATGATGTACTCAGTACTTTTTGTTTTTAATAACCGTCGTTCTGCTTCAACTGTAAGTTAGCATCACGTGCACCCTGTGGGATAGGGAGATAACGGTTGGTGGTCTTGAATACACGATCCTCAATCTTCTTGTCAGCTGCAGAAGCATTTACATTGATAGTGGCACGCATGCCAGGAGCCACAGACTTATCCATGCTCACTGTACCAACCTGACGCTCCAATGTGCAGTTCAACAGAGTCTCAGCCAACATCTTTCCACTGGCATCCTTCCAGCGTAAGATATCAGCACGGCGGATACCCTCACCTGCGAACTCAACACCACGCTCGCGACGAATCAACTCGCGAAGCTTCTCCTTGGTATTGTACTTAGCTTCATCTACATCAGGCATACCTACACGGTTACGAACCATATTCAGATAGGTGTAAACCTGTGCAGAAGGACCGTTCAATTCATTCTCTGCCTCGCAGTAAGTAAGCAATACTTCTGCATAGCGGAAGACGATAGGCTGACAGGTTGTGTTCCAGATGTCAGGATACTGGTTCATAGGTGCCAAGTACTTACCCCATGTCAAACCAGTCTTTGAACTGTTGTTGGCTGCGAGATAATAGTTGGCATTGGTAGCTCCATTAATCGTCTTGTCGAGTGTGTTGAAGATAGCTTCCTGACCATTACCATTGATATAGTCACAACCAGGATAGATGACAGTCATCGCCATACGAGGGTCGCGGTTGTTGAATGGGTGAGCAGGATCATAGCCTGAACCTGGCTCGTCCTTGGTCAAACCGTTTGCCATTTCATAGGTGTCGATCAAGCCGTAGCTAGGAACGATAGAAGACCAACCGCCATCAGCATTGTTGTACATACGGCCAATCACATCGTTATAGTAGTCGTTTTCTACAGCCTGTACAGCAAGGATGATTTCCTTGGAATCCTGACCTGCTACATTGAACAGGTTAGCATAGTTTGGATCCAACTCATACTGATTCAATGCAATGATCTTCTCTGCACGATCCTTAGCAGTAGCATAGTCTCCATAATAGAGAGCCTCTCGCATACGGAGAGCCAAAGCTGCACCCTTGGCGATGCGACCACGGGCTGCAGGAGTTACATTGATATCGTTTACCAACTCGTCGAGTTCTTTCTCGATATACTCCTTCACCTCCTGCTCGGTATTACGAGGTACCATCGCTTCCTCTGCAGTAGCATAGCTTTCGATGAGAGGCACACCACCATAATTCCAGTTCATCAGGAAGTAGCGGTAAGCGCGGATCCAGCGAGCCTGAGCCTTGATATCCTTCTTGGCAGCTTCTGGCATGTTACACTTATCCACATTAGCCAGCAATTCGTTGACACGGCGGATGCGTGAGAAGTCGTACCAGTCTCTACCGCTGGATGCGGTCAAGGTGCCATTACCGATGGCTGTATAACCCTCCCAAGGGAACTGGTCGTAACCGAAGTCACTTGTACCATCCCAATACAGGAGGAAACCGTCCCAACCCCAACCGGAGTTGTACTGGTCTTGCCAGTTGTTGTAACAGCCAACGAGGAACTTGTCTGCGTCTTCCTGAGTCTGCCAGGTGCTGACAGGTGAAAGAGCATCCTTTGGGGCTGTATCGAGGAAATCGGAGCATGAGGTTGCCAAGAGGGCGGTCATGCCGATGAATATATATTTCTTAAGATTTCTCATGATAATATCCTTTTTAAGTTATTAGAATGTTACGCTCAAACCGAATGAGTGAGTGCGGAGCAATGGATAAGAGCTGAGTCGCTGACTGGTTGCCTCTGGATCCACGTTGATGTCGAGATTGTCGATTGTGAACAGGTTCTCGCAAGAGTAGTAAACACGTACCTTGTTGACATGAAGGAATTCAAGTGCCGACTTAGGAAGTGTATAACCCAACTGCAAGTTCTTCAAACGGCAGTAAGATACATTCTTGAGCCAGAATGTAGAGATTACATTACGTGAAGAGCTAGGAGAGTTTGTGTCAGTAAACAATCGTGGCATCTTAGGATTTGACTTGTTGTAAGTCCAAGAGTCTCTCCAGATGGTTGCTGGGTGAGAGCTGTCGCCTACAAAAGCACCTTCTACCTCGTATGCATCGAAGTAGCGGTAAGCCTTAAACTGTCCGTTGAAGAACAGAGAGAGGTCGAAGCCCTTCCAAGCTGCGTTCAGGTTCAAACCGAAGGTCCAGCGAGGAACCGAACTACCTGCATAGAAGCGGTCGTTCTCGGCATCAATCTTGCCGTCACCATTGATATCGGCATACTTCAAGTCACCAGCCTTGAACTTGCCACCACTGAAAGGACAAGCACCCTTTGAACCGTCTGCTGGCCAGTATTTGTTCATATATTCCTCTGCTTCAGCATCTGACTGGAAGAATCCGTCAGCCTTATATACATAGTAGCTGTTGAACTCCTGACCCGTAGCGTTGCGCTGGTTGTAGCCAGTACCTACGTATCCCTTACCAGGCATGCTCTCAATCTTGTTCTTGTTGTATGCAACATTCAAGCCTGCGCCTACTGTCACCTCACCAAACTTATCGTTGTAGTTGAGGCTCATCTCGACACCCTGGTTGCGCATCTGACCCACATTGTCAAGATAGCTACCCAAAGCGAACTCGTAAGGAGCATCTACAGAGATCAAGATACCATCTGTAAGACGGTTGTAGTAATCAACAGATGCAGTAATCTTGTTGTCGAGGAATCCCAGGTCAACACCTACGCCCCATGTGGTCGCCTTTTCCCAAGTGATGGTGTTGATCTTGTATGAACTCTGGTAGTATCCAGATGTTACCTTGCCGTCGAATGCATACTTGGCGTTGATACTGTATGTATTGATAGCTGGATAGTAGTCGCTTAAAGCCTCCTGGTTACCCAACTGACCCCAAGATCCGCGAATCTTGAAGTTAGAGAGCCAAGACTTGGTACCCTCCATGAAAGCTTCCTCGCTTACACGCCATCCTGCAGAGAATGATGGGAAGTAACCCCAACGATGACCATCTGCGAAACGGCTGGATGCATCAGCACGGAGGTTAGCCTCGAAGAGGTAACGGCCTGCAAAGTCGTAGTTAACACGACCAAACCATGAAAGCATATTCAACTCACGGGTATTTCCCTGTGCCTGCTGGGTAGATACATCACCCGCATTGATATCGGTCACATTATTGTTAGGGAAATTCTTGCGGTAAGTGTACCAATACTTATAGTCGTAAGCCTCTGCATGCCATCCTGCCAAAGCCCCAACGGTATGCTGTCCGAAGGTCTTGTTGTAGTTCAGCAATGCTTCGAAGGTTTTACGTTCCCACTTATATACTCGTTCATCGTGGAAATTTGGATCGGTCTTCTTGTTCGCATTGTAAACGAAGAACTTCTGGAAATAGTCGTAGTTCTGGTTGTCGTTTACATAAGATGCACTCAACTTAGCTGTCAAACCGTCAAGAATCTTGTAATCAACACCGAAGAGACCTGTGAAGTTGGTATTGCGGCGATATACCTTCAGATCGTTGTCGAGCCATGCAATAGGGCTACCATCAGAGATAGTTCCCCATGTGCCGTCGTCATAACGAGCGGTAATCCATGGTGAAATCAAGTTGAGCTGACGGATAATCTGGTCAGAACTGCCACCTGCGTATGCTGAAGATGGGTCAGTATAATCGTTCTTGATATAAGCGAGGTTCAAGCGAGCTGTAAGGCGGCTGTTAATCTTCATCTCCAGGTTGGTACGGCCGTTTATCTGTTCACGACCAGCATGAGGCAAGATACCCGACTGCTTCAGATAACCTACAGATGCCAGATAGTTTACGCTCTCTGTTCCACCGTTTACGCTTACGTTGTGGTGCTGCAATGAACCTGTTTTGTAAGCCAGGTCGTACCAATCGGTATTAGGGAGTGCATTGATTTCCTCTTCAGAGGTAAATTTCTTAGCCTTGCCCTCGCTTTCGAGCGCATCATTCAGCATGTGAGCATACTCGTATGAATCCAGACGGTCAACCAGGCTGGTTGGATTCTGCACACTCACATAACCATTATAAGAAACTTGAGGCTTGCCGCTCTTACCACGCTTGGTGGTGATGAGGATAACGCCGTTGGCAGCCTTGGAACCATAGATGGCAGCAGAAGCAGCATCCTTCAATACAGAGATGCTCTCGATATCGTTAGGGTCGAGGCTACTCATGGTACCTGACTCTACGCCATCAATCAAAATATAAGGAGAGGAAGAGTTGAGGGTTCCCACACCACGTACGTTGATGCTACCTGAATCCATACCTGGAGCACCATTGGTACCGCTGATGGTAACACCAGGCATCATACCCTGGAGTCCACTCTGAACGTTCTGGATAGGGCGGCTTTCCAAAGCCTTGCTATCTACTGATGATACAGAACCGGTGAGGTTCACCTTCTTCTGTGTACCGTAACCTACAACTACAACTTCATTGAGCTCCTTGTCTTCAGACTTCATGGTAATCTGCATGTTGCTTGCAGCTGTAAGAGTCTGTGGATTGAAGCCGATGTAGGAAATTGTAATCTTGCCATTAGGATTTTTCAGACTGAGGGAGAAATTTCCGTCTAGGTCGGTTACTGTTCCATTGGACGTGCCAACTTCCATCACGGTAACACCGATAAGAGGTTCGCCTTGATTGTCAACAACACGTCCTGTTGCTACTTTCTTCTGCTGTTGGATGCTGGTGGTAGGGCGGTTCAAGTTGTCAGCTTTTACCATAGTACCATTTGCAAACGCAGGAAACATGGAAGTCAGCGCACAAATCAGCAACGCTGTCTTCATTTGGTCTTTAGGTTTCATGTTCTTACTCATATTGTTTATGTTAAGAGTTGATGTTTAATTAAGATTTAGTGTATCTACTTAGATCTTATTTCGGGGGCAAAGCTACAAAAAAAATATGTAATCAGCAAGGAAAAATGAAAGTATTTTCTAATAAACGTGAAAAAATGTGTGTTTTTTTCAAAAGTAGGGGAGTTATTGTGGCCCTTTTTCTTTTATACCTTATTTATATATAGTATTTCCCCCCTTAAAGAAAAATATATTTTCCCTTAAGGAAAAAAATAAAAACCCTTAAGGAAAAATATATTTTTCTTTAAGGAGGGGCAGGAATGGTTGGGATGGAATACTTCTCAAGCCTTGATAGTGGTATTCATATCCTCTCATTCCTGTCTTCTTTTTTTTATTCTGCCATGAAAAAAAACAGTGGTTATCCCTTCTGCTCTTTCAGTAAATCGCGAATCTCTGCCAGAAGCTTCTCTTCCTGGGTAGGCTCTGGAGCCTTAGGAGTTTCAGCAGGCTTCTCTTCCTTCTTGGCGGTAACCTTGTTCACTACCTTGATGAGCAGGAATACACAGAAGGCAACGATGAGGAAGTCGAGAGTGGTCTGAAGAAAATTACCGTAGTTGATGGTTGCCGCTTGAAGCTTCTCGCCAGCGATCACCTCTACGGATGGAAGTGTGACTTTGAGGTCGGAGAAGTTGACGCCACCAATGAGCCATCCGATAGGAGGCATGATGATGTCATCTACTACAGAACTTACAATCTTGCCGAAAGCACCACCGATGATTACACCGACTGCCATGTCGAGCACATTTCCACGCATGGCGAATTGCTTGAATTCATTCAAAAATTTACCCATAGTCTTTAATGTTTATAATGATTAATACTTTCCTTGAAATGATCCATTTTTTGTTTTTCAGTGTA
>USQD01000055.1 GCA_900556795.1 uncultured Prevotella sp.
ACACGTAGCATTGAAAATGATTATGCATTGTTCACAAACAATGTGAACAATCCTATTACTCCTCGTACATTCAAGGGCAAGGCTTTTGCACCTGTTATCCCTTCTTTCCAGTATGCTTATAATAAAGGTAGATGGTCTCTCCAGGCTGGCTTCGCCCTCACCGGTGGTGGCGGTAAGTGTACTTTTGATAATGGATTGGGCTCTTTCGAGAAGATTGTTGCTGAGACTGCTATTGCAGCTTGCCAGCTGGCTGGTGCCGTAGACCAGGTTGCTTCACAATATGGCGTACCTGCAGTTTTCTCTAGCGATAAGTATTTTGGTAAGGAAGGCAAGTATAGCTACAATAGTTATATGCACGGTCGTCAGTACTACTATGGTCTCTCTTTAGGTGCAGCCTACAAGATAAACGAGCACCTCAGTGCATACGCTGGTGTACGTGGCGTCTATGCTTCAACAAACTACTATGGATATGTAGAAGATATCAAGGTAGGCAATATGCCTCTCTATATGGTACTCGACCCTACCAAGGAAAAGGCTGCCAACATTGAGTTGAGCTGTGACCAGAGCGGTTTGGGATTCACTCCTATGCTCGGTATCGACTTCAAGACTGGCAAATGGAACTTTGCTGCCAAATATGAATTCAAGACCCGCATTCGTTTGAAAAATAAGTCAGTAAACCAGACACCAAGTATTGGTAACCTTCCGGACAACCTCCGCAATGCCTATATCGCTGGTGGTGTGCCTGAACAGGCTGCAGATGCCATTCTGTCTAATCCTGTTATTAAGGGAGCAATGGGACAGCTGAAGACTCAGTTTGATTCAAAGCTTGAGGGAGCTATCGGCGAATACGAAGATGGCAAGAAGATTGCTGGTGATATTCCTGCTTACCTCGCTGTAGGTGTTGGCTATAGCCCAGTAGATGCTGTTCGAGTAAATGTTGGTTTCCACTGGTTCGACGATAAGAATGCAACATCTTATAAGAATCGCAACAAGGAATTGGATCGAGGTACATTGGAGTATAATGCCGGAATCGAGGTAGACGTAAACAAGAAGATTACCTTGAGTACTGGCTGGCAGAATACCAACTATGGTTTGCCTGATGAGAACCTTGACACACCAACTTCAAAAAGATACATGGACGACAAATCATTCGTTGTCGGTTCAAACTCTGTAGCTTTCGGTGGTGTTTATCACATCAATAAGAAGATGGATTTGAACGTGGCTTATTTCCATACCTTCTATCAGCACAAGAAGACTTCAGAAAAAGTTCAGCTCACAGCACAGAAGAGCTTCAACTATAACTCCGACTACACACGTAACAACAATGTGTTTGCTGTAGGTCTCGACATCAATTTCTAAAAAGAATTCACTTTCTTTTCAACAGAAAACACATAACTACAATTATAAAGGCTATCCCGCAGAAAGCAGGATAGCCTTTTCAATTATAGCGGATCTACATCATAATAAATCTGCAAAGCTCCATATCTCGGGTCTTTCAACATCATTTTCTGGGCATACTTCAAGTATTCCCTCACCTTCATCTGGTCTATTCCATTCTCTAGCTTAAGGACTATCTTACGGATATTCATGGTCTTCACCCTAGCTACGGCTGGTTTATCCGGTCCCAGCACACGCTCGCCAAACCATCCACGCAAAGTTTTACCAAGTTCAAAACTAGCCTGCTGACATACCTTTTCTTGCTTATGTTTCAGGAATACGTTGATTAGATGGAAGAACGGTGGATAATGAAACATCTTTCTCTCCTCCAGTATTCCCTTGAACAAACCCTCATAGTCGTTATGCACCACCTGTCCTATAACTGGCAAGGAAGGATTCTTGGTTTGCAGGATTACCAGTCCACGCTTCCCCTTTCTTCCTGCTCTTCCACTTACCTGTACCATCATCATAAAAGCATGTTCATAAGCACGGAAATCCGGATAGTTGAGCATGGAGTCTGCATTCAGGATACCTACCACACTTACTTTGTCAAAATCCAACCCCTTTGAAATCATCTGCGTACCTATCAGTAGATTAGTCTTTCCTGATGAAAACTCTGCAATAAGTCGTTCATAGGCATTACGGGTACGAGTGGTATCCAGGTCCATACGGGCGATACGGGCTTCGGGGAAGATTTCTGCTATTTGGTCTTCAATGCGTTCCGTTCCGATACCTCTTCCCATCAGTTCTGTACTTCCACAGTTTGGACATTCCGTTGGTACAGGATAGGTGTAACCGCAATAATGACAGGTCAGGAGATTGATACTCTTATGCAACGTAAGCGATACGTCACAGTTCTTGCATTTTGGTACCCATCCGCACACCTTACATTCTATCATCGGAGCAAATCCCCTTCGGTTTTGAAAGAGGATGGCCTGCTCTCCATTCTTCAATGCCTGTCTTACTGCCGCCAGGAGTTGTGGAGAATAAGCGCCTGTCATCATCTTGCGATGACGCAGGTCTTTCACATCCACCACCTGTATCTCCGGCAGTTGGATATCCTTATATCTTGTCTTCAGTTCTACCAGTCCGTATTTTCCCTGCTGTGCATTATAATAGCTCTCCATCGAAGGAGTAGCTGTTCCCAACAATACCTTTGCATCAGTATACATATTAGCCAACATAATAGCTGCGCTGCGGGCATGATAGCGGGGCGCTGGATCTTGCTGCTTGAAGGAGGTTTCGTGTTCCTCATCGATAATAACGAGTCCCAGTTTTCGGAAAGGCAGGAAGACGGCACTTCTCGCTCCCAAAATCACGTCATAAGGCTGGTCTGACAACTGCTTTTGCCAGATTTCAACACGTTCAGCATCGCTGTATTTAGAGTGATAGATACCCAGACGGTCACCGAAAACCTTATGCAATCGTTCCATAATCTGTACGGTCAGGGCAATTTCCGGCAGGAGATAAAGCACCTGTTTGTGCTCTTCGATAGCTTTTCTGATGAGATGGATATAGATTTCCGTCTTTCCACTGGAAGTGACACCATGCAGAAGAACCACGTTTTTCTTCATCATCTGCATCAGTATCTGATTGTAGGCATCCTGCTGCGCTATGGATAAAGGCTTGATCAAATCCAGATGCGACTCACCCGAAGTATTCAATCTGCCCACTTCCAACTCGTAAGTAAAGAGGATACCACGATCGATAAGCGCCTTCACAACAGCCGCTGTACAGTGGGCTTCGTTCATCAGCTCTTCCTTGGTTACTTTCTTGATGCCTGCCCGTGGTGTATCTCCCTCCAGACTATCCCAATGAGAAAGAGTGAGGAAGGTGGTAAGAGCCTTCGACTGCTTCAATGCACGCTGTACCATATTGAGTGCCACATGCAGCGCCTGCTCATTCCGGAATCCACTTGCCAGCTCCACATAGAGTTCCATCTTTGGCTTGAATTTCTCGGTAGATTTCATTCCCGAAGGCATGGCAGCATTAAATACATCTCCCAGTGAAGACATATAGTAACTGCTGATCCATTGCCAAAGCCGATATTGCTGCGGCAGAAGGGAAGGATTTTCATCCAGTACTGCATCTATCGGCTTGCAGGCAAAGTCGGGCTTCTCGGAATGAACATCCGCAACCATGGCGATATACTTCTTGCTTTTGCCTAATGGCACCAGCACTCTCATACCGGGCACAACCTTCTCTTCCATCCCTGCAGGGATAGAATAAGTAAAGGTTCCGTCGAGCGGAAGAGGCAATATCACATTTACGTATCTCATATCTTTATCTTCTGAAACTACCGGATGCTCCACATTTGAGACATTCGTTTTGCAAAGATAGCAAAAAAAAAGCAGATATCCATCATCGGATACCTGCTTTTAAATATTTTAATAGGTATAGACCTCTTCCTGTCTTTGGTTAGAACCAGTAACCCAAGGCAATCTGCCAGGAATTGTTGCGACTCTTGTCCTTGCCTGCATTAGCAGCTGCATCAAGTGCTTTAGAAAGACTGGCATCAGCAGACTTGCCGCAAGCGATGTTGTAGTTTGCTGAAACCTGAAGATGATTCAACAAGGTTACACCAGCACCTACGTTTACACTGAAGTTAGACTTCTTCAAAGAATAGCTGCTTGATTCATTCCACTTGAAGTTTTTGTCTCCAACATTGATACCCCACTGTGGACCAGCAAAAAGGAATAAATTAGCCAAACTGCTCAATCCAAAACCATAGCGCACATTCACAGGAATGTTAATAGACTGCTGCTTCACGTTAACCTTACCAAGTTCACCTTCTCCACTGGCATACTGAACATCAGCCTCCTTCTGGTCATACAAAGCTGCAGCATCGAAACTCAAGCCAACAACAGGCACAGTAACCTTCACCATAGGACCAACAAAGAAACCAGTCTTATTGGAAGCATCGAATACCTCCTCACTAAATGACATGTTTGTCACATTCAAACCGCCCTTCAAACCGAACTTTATCTGGGCATTGGCATTTGTAGCCAACAGCATAGCAGCTACAAAGAATACAATTGATAATACCTTTTTCATTTCTCTTTATTTATTCTGTTAATAAAACCATTCAGTAAACGTTCCCCATCTTTTAATGGCGTTCACGACGAACTGTTACACGCGCAGAACCATTGGAAGAAGAGGAACTACTCTTCGGTCGGCGTGTCTTGACAGAAGCTGACTTGGAAGCTCTCACAGAAGAACTGCCACCAGCTCTACGGTTCTTCACCTTAGCCTTTCCCTTCACCGCATTGGCTGCATTGGCAATGCTGTCGAGTGAATCCTTCTTGGCCTGATCGCCCCATACATTCTTTTCGAAAGTAGCCAATTCAGCTTCTATGCGCCTCTGTTCCTTTGCCATTGCAGAATCATTAGGACAATATTGCGCCAAAGTCTTACCCAACATATTATTGGTTTTGTAGATTTTTCCCTTGTATTGAGTACGTACAAAATAATCATCCACACTCATCACAGCAGCATTGTTCAGATTACTGGTCATCAACTGCTGCTTGGTAAGGAAAGGAGCCAAGTCATCATATTTTACCCAAAAAAGCGGATACTTCGTACCCCCATCTCCGAAATCATCTTCACGGGTCATGATAGGACAAAGCGCCAATACCTTGGTATGGAAAGTAGCCGAACGCTGGTCGTAATAAGTAGACTCCTTGATATAGTAAGCTTTCACCTCTGCAGAAGGAATATCACTGTTATCCAACTTGATTCTGCCGTTATTCTGCTTTTCATAATAGATATGATAGTTGTCCAGGAAGGCCAATGGCTGTACACGGTCGGCAGCAGCAAAACTCTCATTTCCATCCATACGATACTGATAGACGTTAATTTTGCCAGTCATCATCAGTCTGAATATAGATGTAAAGAGATTCATCTGGTTACCAATTGGCTCTACCGGATAATACAATCCTGCATTGGCATCCTCATTGAGATCCAACTCACGGTAGATATCTCTTCTCCATACCACATCCTCATCCATTGGGGCTGCAGTAGGAAAGGAAATCTGCGCACGGGTAGTCATGTTGTTGGCATTAGACTGCTGAGCCTTCTGCTGTGCCTGCTGTCTGCGAGCCTGAGGCTGAGCTATAATACCCTGCGTCATTCCCAAGAGCATGATTATGAATAATATCTTTTTCATTACTTTGAACTTTTTACTTTGAACTTTATGATTAGCCAAGCATTTGAATTGGCTTTCCTTCGGCCGCCGAACGCTGTTTCTTCACTCTTCACTTACCTAACGATAACTTCCATTGCTGCCGGCAGGTTTCGGGTAATTCCGTCAGGACCTACAGCCTTGATATGAGAAATATAGAAGCGTCGGTTTCTTGACAGTTTTCTGAACTCTTCTCTCTGTCGGTCAGAGAAGTTGGAACCGGCTGAAGCCAGCGGGATAGCATTTCCCATATTGTCAAAGAAAACGGTCTCGAAGCCCAACACCTTGAATGGAATATCGAGAAGTCCGTCATCAATGGCAGCATGAATGGTTGTTGCACCCATCAGAGCACCTTTCGATAGGGCACCACCTTTGAATCTATCTGTTCCCATCGCAATATAGGCGGTTGGATCAGGAAGTTTTCTTACATGGAAAACGAATGGAGGCAGACTTCTCACCTGTCCCTTATCGCGGGCTGTCACATGGATGGTAACATCCTTACCCACCGCTGAAGGTGTAGCCACGAAATGACCATTGCCCTTAGCTACGAAAGAACCGCCTGTCATGGTTGCAGAAATGGCATTTACCGGAACACCAGGAACACTGATACTGATTGGATTGGCATAGCCTGCATAGAGCACATTCATCAGGTCGGCAGCAACGGTAGCTGTATTAGGAACTGGCAATACGGTATATTTCTGAACGAAATTGCGTCGCATCATCTCGCCGTTCTTGCCTTTCATCAGGATATAACCGCCAAACTGATGTTCACCTACACCAGCAGCCACAAAACTGTATCTGCCATTCTCGGCATTCAGCCTACTACCATTCACATAGATTTCCGGGCGCTGCGTACTGTCTATCGCAGCCATCACCACATGCGAATTAAAGCGTTCACCGGCATAGAGTGTTGTTCTTTCTGGAATAACGAACGCATCGAGTTCATTCACATTCAGTTCTACAAGATCTATCTTTTTCTTCTCCTCATCCGATTTCTTCCCTGCATCATCGGCAAGACTTTTCTTGATTTTCTCGACAACAGACTTGCCTTTGACGCCAAATTCTTCATCCGTAGGAGTATTCAGCGCCAACATAGCCATCAGGATGACATACATCAGGTTAATCATCTTCTGGCGAGGCGAAACCGGTCTTTTCTTGATTGCCATGGATATAAATTTGCTTGATTCTATTTATTTTCTTCGTCTTTACTCTTCACTTGTTACATGAGGAGCCGCCACACGCATATTGATGGTCATGGCATCAATCATACGGGTATAAATCTTGTTCAACTGTTCTATCTGCTTTGCCATCATCTTGGTCTGCTCATTGATCTGGTCAATGGTACCTATCTGCTGGCTGGCACTTTTCAGCTGCATCTCATATACCCGGCTGATACCTGTCAAGGTACGGTTCAGATTCTCCATCTCCTCGCTGTCACGGGTCAGTCGGCTACTCTGTTCGTTAACCTTGCTCAAGGTTTCTACCAGACTCTTCAGCTGTTCTACATAGCTGTTCTGAACTTCTACCACCTCAGGATTAAGCGGAGTCAACTCTGGTGCAGCCGTCATTACAGGAGATGCAGTGGCAGTCATCTGAGGCTGAACCGTCTCAGGACGTTTCTGGACTGCTTGCATTTCTTCAGCCGACACCTTTCCTTCCAGATACTCTTCTGTAGCATGAGTAGGCAAGTTTCTACCTTCAGCCGTCTTGTCGAATGGACGGTCGAAGGCAGAAAGGAAGAACACGAAAATCTCGGTTCCCATACCTAAGAAAAGCATGAGATTGGCACCGGGAAGATGGGTCAGTTTAAAGAGAGTACCAGCGATTACGATAGAGGCACCCCAACTGTAAGCATAGTTAAGGAAAGTCTGACCCGGCACACTATCCATCCACTTCTGCAAGCGGTATACGATATTGAATTTGCTATAATAGCTCATATTATTTATCTCCTATTCTTAATCTTTGCTGGTTTCTGTTTTGTACTCGATGTGGTGGCAAGACTGCGCACGCAACGGAATCCGATATACGAACGTGGCTGGTTCTGATATTCCCAGGAACGCCATGCCGAACGGATAAACGATTCAGGATCTTTCCATGAACCTCCTCTCACACTCTTCTTTTTCAATCGGTAAGGATCTTCCTTGGCTGCATTGTATTTCAGTTCCGGGTTCAAGTCGTTCATGGCGTCAACACCAGCCTCTGTATAAACGGTACTGGTCCATTCTGCCACGTTTCCCGCCATATCGAAGAGTCCGTTTGAGTTAGGAGAGTAAATACCTACCTTACTCGTTATCAGATTTCCATCCTTGGTATAGTTACCGCGGTCAGGCTTGAAGTTGGCGTAGAAACAGCCGTCACCATTCTTCACATCCTGATTGTCCCAAGGAAATTCACTCTGGTTCTTGCCTCTTGCAGCAAACTCCCATTCTGCTTCTGTAGGCAGACGGTAACGCTGTACGAATCTGGCTTCTGGGCCAAGACCTTTCAGCAGATAATCGGTACGCCATGCACAGAAGGCATTCGCCTGCTCCCAGGTCACTCCCACTACTGGATAATCATTATAGGCAGGATTGCTGAAATAACTTCTCAGATAGGTTTCACTTTCCGTATTTCTGAAGTCGTTCACCCAGCAGGTAGTGTCAGGATATACATTCACGATATACGTATTCAGGAAGTCCCAAGGTCCGCTCAACGGACGGTTGATGGTTTCGCTGATGATTCTTCCTTCATCATCGATATAAGCAGTATCCTTGGAAATCATCACCACTTCGTCTGGATTCACGGTAACATCCGTGTTCAGGTTACGTTCCTGCGGATTGATACGGTTTCTGCGAAGGGCTGCTGCCGAATAGTCGTAGATTTCGTATTTGTAGTTGAGCTGTCGCCAGTCTATCAGCTTTTCGCCGGTCACGGGATTGGTTTCATACAGACTTTCGTATGCTCGCATTTCATCCTCATTCGGTTTCTTTGGCAACATTTTCTTCCAGTTTACTCTCGGAGGAACAGGATCACCATTCTTATCCTCAGTAATCATATAGGTTTCATCACCCCCGTAGGCTGGATCAGCAAGACGGGTACGAAGGATAGAGTCTCTCACATAAGCCACAAACTGCTTATATTCTGAATTGGTGATTTCTGTATCATCCATCCAGAATCCATCTACAGATACATCCTTTCTCGGAGTCTTCTGTCCCCATAAGGAATCCTGACTTTCCAAACCCATTTTCAGAAAGCCACGGTTCACCTTTACCATACCAAAAGGAGCTGGCTCGGCAAAGCTCTTACCACTAACGCCAACAACCTCACCGCCTCTGCCAGCCATTGAAGTATACTTGGCACCGAAGCAACTGCTCAGCGTCAAGACAGCAATCAATGCACCTAGAAGCCATATATTCTTTTTCATATTCATGAGTCTTATATTATTTATTCCTGCATATCCACTCTTGTCAAAGTATTCGTACACACTTATGTTTGTTCTTTCCTTTTTTCACCAGATTGATGTCTGTCTGATAACCGATGAAGAGTTCATGACTGCCATTTCCGGCACTGATAGTCGAGGTATAGAATTCGTAGCTATATCCAAGGACTACCCCATGAAAACTTCCGCCCAAGAGAAGCGTTACAGAATGGTCAGGACTGTAGGTAGCACCGCCATACAGCAGCTTCTTGTCATATTGGTAGACCAGTCTGCCTGTCACATCTCCTCGCCAGGTGGTTCCGTCATACTTCACCAACATAGACGATTTTATTTTTAAGAACGGATTTCTCAACTGAATATTGTATCCACCTGTCAAATAATATACGGCATCTATCTTCATTTCATTGGTTTCTCCCAGTTCGATGGTGGGAGAAGTCAGATGTTGAGTTGAAAGTCCCACATACCAAGGTCCGCGCATATAATAAAGACCTACGCCCAAATCCATGCCACTACCATTAACATCGGAGGTGGCAAGAGCAGGGTCACCAGACTCTCCGGCATCCACCTTGCTACCGTCAAACTTCTCGCTGATCATGCCACCCTGCAATCCTATACCCAGCATACCCCCCAGGAGCGGTCGCTTCAGAGAATACTGTAAGGAAAGACGCTGATGAGTGAAAAGACCAATCTGGTCGTTCATCAGGTTGATTCCCACGCCATGATAGTTTTTCAACGCATAAAGAGGCATATCCGCAGCCACATACATCGTACGGGGATTGTGTTCGAATCCTGCCATATCCAGAGCGTAAGCAGCCGTCACGTTCAGTTTTGCCTGCTTACCCACTGCTGCCGGATTAAAGGAAGATTCCATGTCGAAGTAATGACTGAAAGAAGGGTCATACTGCGCCCAGGAACACAGGGCATCCGTCAGCACCAAACATAATATGATGAATCTTTTTAACACAATCTAATAACGTAAAAATCCCGATTTTATTATATATATAAAATGAAAAAGGCCGCCCTAAGTAAAGAGCAGCCCTATCATCGAGATTAATACTCGTCATCATTCCAGAGGAATATTAGGGCTGAATACCAAACACTTATAG
>USQD01000056.1 GCA_900556795.1 uncultured Prevotella sp.
CCTATAAAACAACATCATTATGTATCAACAACTGAAACGTGCCAGCATGGCACTTGCTTTAGGCTCTGTTTGTATTGGTGCGTTTGCACAACAGAAAACAATACAGGGTACGGTGAAGGATTCTAATGGCGAGCCAATGATTGGTGTTACCATTACCGACCAAAACGGTAAAGCTGGCGGAATCACAGACTTGGATGGTAACTTTACTATCCAAAACGTAGAACCTAACACGGTTCTTACATTCAGCTATATAGGCTGCAAAACACAAAAAATCAAAGTAGGAGGTCAAAAGTCATGGAACATTACGCTCGAAGATGACAACGCAGCTCTTGACGAGGTCGTTGTTGTGGGTTACGGCACCATGCGTAAGAGAGATGTCACCGGTTCTATTGCATCTATCAACTCTGATAAGATTGCAGCTCGTGGCACAACCAATCTCGCAGAGTCTTTGCAGGGTTCAGTACCTGGTGTCAACATTACCCAGTCAGGTAGCCGTGCAGGCGCAGGCTTCAATATCCAGGTCCGTGGTCAGGCTTCTATCAACAAGCAGGCACAGCCATTGTATGTTATCGATGGTGTAGTTTGCGACAACATGGACTTCCTCAATCCTGATGATATCGACCGCATCGACGTATTGAAGGATGCATCATCTACCGCCATCTACGGTTCCCGTGCTTCTGCCGGTGTCATCATGATCACCACCAAGGGCAGCAAGGGAGCAGACAAGGCTCAGAAGGCCACCATCTCTTACGATGGATATTATGGCGTGAAAAAGCTTGCCCGCATGCCGGAATTTATGGGTGCCAACGAATTCATGGATTACCGTTTTGCCAGATATACCACACTTGATGGAAAGAACTACGATGATTCAAGCCGCAAGGGTGTTGATGCCGAAGGACATCCACACTACATCATCAAGGATACCGACTTGAATTCAGCCTTCCTGACCCGCAAGGGAGGAACCAGCTACAAGGATTCAAAGCTTTACGATCTGATGATGGATCCAAGTTTCGACGGTTACGACTGGAAGAAGATGGTGACCCGTACAGCAGCTCAGCAGAACCACTTCATCAGCGCTGCCGGTGCTACAGATAAGGTAAACTACCGTGTAGGTATGGGTTACCAGGGCGAGGAGAACGTATTCAAAGGCAATGACTATGAGCGTTTCAACCTGAAGGGTGCCATGGATGCCAAGCTCAACAAAGTCTTTGATGCTGGTTTCTCTGTCAACTTGTCTATGAGTAAGACAGAAGATGTTTGTACCGATGGAACTTATTCACCATACGTGAATGCATTCTATTTCAACCCATTCGTATCTCCTACAGATGCTGATGGCAACTTGATTCCTAACCCGGGTGCTAAGGCTGCCTTCGGGTCTGATGCACAGTTCACATCCACCTACAACCCATTGATTGACCTCTATGATGGTAACTATACCAACGAGACCAAGAAATATACTATGATGGGTAACCTGTATCTGCGTGCCAATATCATGAAGGGATTGAAGTTTACCACAACATTCTCTCCAAACTATTCTCACAAGCGCCAGGGCATTTTCTATGCCACAGGTATCAACGAGGGCAACGACGTAGGTTCTACCTACTACCAGAAGAACAAGACCAACTTTGCTTCCGTGGCCAATACCACCCGCATGGATTGGACTTGGGATAACCAGGTGGATTACAACCAGACCTTCGGCGATCATACCGTTGGTGCCATGGCTCTCTTCTCACTCTACAAGAGCAACACCGAGTATCAGTATGAGGAGGGTAAGGGTATCGCCAACGACCATACCACCTTCCACAATCTGGGCTCAGCCAGCGGCGATAGAAATCTCTCCAGCAAATACAACGAGTCATCTTTGGAGTCATTTGCCTTCCGTGCCAACTACTCTTACAAGGGAAGATATATGGCCACAGCTACACTCCGTACCGATGGCAGCTCTCGTTTTGCCGATGGCAACCGCTGGGGATGGTTCCCATCTGTAGCTGCTGCATGGCGCATTTCTGATGAGGCATGGATGAAGCAGTTCAGTTCTTGGCTTGATAATACCAAACTTCGTGTATCTTACGGTGTTACAGGTAACAACAATGTGGGCGACTACGTAACCATCTCTTCTGCTACAGGTCCTACCTACGTAACCATCGATGGTAAGGAAGTGCAGGGCTATTATCCTAACGGATTGGTGAATACAGCCCTCATTTGGGAGAAGGTGAAGGAGTTTGACCTCGGTCTCGACTTGAGTTTCCTGAAGAACCGCATCAATTTGACAGCCGACTTCTACAACCGTCTTTCAGATGGTCAGATCATGTCGCGTTCAGTGCCTTTGGAGACTGGTGAGAAGACATCTACCTTCAACGTAGGTTCTGTCCAGAACAGAGGTATCGAGTTGGGTTTGCAGTTCAACATTATCAACAAGAAGGATTTCTCTTGGAGTGCCAACGTGAACTTTGCCCGCAACTGGAACAAAATTAAGGAGTTGAGTAACGGTAAGGTAGATGAGGTAGCCAACAACTGGTTCATCGGTGAGCCATTGAACGTGCTCCGCGACTATACCCACACCGAAGTGATTACCGACAAGGGTGTAACCATGCACACCATGAATGGTGACAAGCACTATACCCTGAAGGAATTCTACGAGAAGTATGGCAGTAAGTATAAGTGGTATGAAGGTCAGGTAGCCGTAAACGACTGGAACGACGATGGCAAGATTGACGACAGCGATAAGCAGATTTATGGCTGCACCGATCCACGCTGGACAGGATGTCTCTCTACCAATGTCTATTTCAAGGGCTTCGACTTCTCCATCATGTTCTATACCAAGAGCGGATTCTGGTCACGCAGCTACTTCCACGAGAAGTATATGAAGTATAACGACCGTGGTAATGCCCACATGAAGCTGGATTACTACATCCCTGCAGGAGCACCAATCATCAATCATGAGACAGGTGAGATAACAACCGCCACAGAGACCCACTACGGAAAGTATCCTTATCCAAACAACAGCGATACATCCATGGGTGGTTACTTCGGCGACAAGGGTTCAGCCAAGGGAGAAGGTTTCCAGTATCAGAAGACCTCTTTCACCAAGGTTAAGAACATCACCCTGGGTTACACCTTGCCAAAGAACGTAGTGAGCAAGGCAGGAATCAGAAACCTTCGTGTTTACATGAATATCCTGAACCCATTCTGCTTCACCAACTACAAGGGCTTCGACCCTGAGTGGGCTTCACAGAGCTTGCAGAACGGTGGTCCATCATCTGTAACCTATCAGTTTGGTGTCAACTTGAAGTTCTAAGCTTCATCCCAATTAAGTTCAAAACTTCATATAAAAAAAGGAAACAATTATGAAAAAGATATTATATAGCGTAGCTCTCGCTGCTTGCTGCATGAGCACCATGACCAGCTGCAGCGACTTCCTGGACGCAGAAAACAAGTCGAATGTGAGCGACAAACAAACTTTCGCTACCAAAGATGGCTTCAACACTTTGGTAAATGATGCCTATCAGCGTCTGCAAAACATCTATGCAGCACCTCTGTTCACCAGCTGCTTTTCTGCAGGTACAGATATGTATGCCGATGCTCGAAACAAGATGAATGAGGCATTGAACACTTATGAAACCTTGACTCCAGAAAATGGTGATATTAAGAATCTCTATACTTACCTCTATGCAGGTATCCGTGCAGCTAATTCTGTATCCTACTATGCACAGAGCGCTAAGATAGATGATGCCTTGAAGAACAAGCTCGTGGGCGAGGCACGTGTGCTGGCAGCATACGAGTACTATCTCCTGGTAAACAACTTCGGAGGTGTGCCTATCATGAAGAATTCCTCACCACAGCCGATACGGGTTATCCTAAGTCATCTGCTGCAGATGTATATGCCTACATTATCAGCGAGCTGGAGGATGTCATCGGCAAGAACGTGCTCGAGGCATCTACAGCTACCAAGGGTGGCGGCCGCATCAGTCAGGAAACAGCCAAGGCTATCCTCGCCAAGACCTATCTCTCTGCAGCCTGGGATCTCGGCAAGCAGGATTACTTTGCCAAGGCAGCTTCTCTTGCCGATGAGGTAATTGCAGGCAGAAAGTTGACCACACCATTTGCCAGCCTTTGGAAGGCAGATGGTTCTGGCGATGATAACGCAGAGTTCCTCTGGGATGTAGAATATGATCTGGCAACAGCCAATAATACCACATCAGGTGGTACAGAATGGAGCGGCTACTACTGCAACTATCTGGGTGGAGCCGAGGATCCTATCAAGGCAACAACTTCCAGTTATGTACCAACTCTCTATGCCTTGCATTGCTTCCAGAAGGGTGACCTGCGTTACGATGCTACCTTCATGAAGGAATTGCCGGATGTAAACAAGGGCAATGCCGCAGGCACAGGCTACTGGACCTGGTATAAGAATGGTGAGACTCTGAAGGGATATCCTGTAACCCGTTACTATTCTGCATGGTATGAAACTGATGCAGACTTTGCTACATGGAAGGCAGAAGATCCAGCCAACAGAGCGAATACCTACCGCATCCCGATGGATTCAAAGACCAAGGAGGCACAGAATATGGATGGCAAGGATATGGATTATTACGACAACCAGCAGCTGGTTTACGGTTCAAATCCTTGCAAGAAGTTTGACGATAGCCAGACTGCTTCTAACCAGAAGAATACCTGCTATCGCGATATCCATATCATCACATTGTCAGAGATGTATCTCGTAGCAGCCGAGGCTTATATGAAGGCAAATGCTAATGATAAGGCATTGGCCCGCCTAAATGAGGTTCACCAGCGTGCTGGTCTTCCTGCACTCACAGGAACAATCAACATCGATAATATCCTTGACGAGAGTGCCTGCGAGAACTTCGGTAACGGTGCACGATGGATGGATTTGCGCAGAACCCAGACTTTGGTTGACCGCTGCAACAAGTATAACCACGAGATAGAAGGCAAGGCTAAGCAGTATATAGGCGAGAAGCTTCTCCGTCCTATCCCACAGGCTGCTATCGATGCCAACGACCAGTTGACTGCTGCCGACCAGAATCCTGGTTATTAATCAAGGTTTGATGAAGGATTTTTTATAAATACCACGACATACACAAAGAAACTATTTAATTAAAGACTGTAATCTAGGATTAAGAATCTTGAGATTACGGTCTTTTTTCATTTCCTGTCTTATTTTCGTTCGCTAAACATAAAGAATAGAGATTTATCACGATTTCCACGTGTAGAAATGAAATAGAGATAAAAAAAGCCCAGAGGATAATACCTCTGGGCTTTTTACTTAAAATAGAACTATGTTATTCAGGCTTAGCTTCCTCCTTCTTAGAAGCAGCCTTCTTAGCTGTTGTCTTCTTGGCTGTTGTCTTCTTGGCTGCTGGCTTCTTGGCTGCAGCAGGCTTGTCGCCACGGAGTTTTACCACTTCCTTCTCAATCTTCTCAATCTTAGCCTGAAGACGGGTAATCTCCTTGTCTCTCATCTCAATCTCCTCATCCTGGTTAGTAATGGTAGTGAGAAGACTCTCAAGCTGCTCATTATCCACCTCTGCAGGATAAAGGTTGTTAACGCGAGTGATGAAGTCGCCAAGAATATTCATATAGTTGGTGAAAGCATCGAAAGGACTAGAATAAATACCGCGGTCCAAACCTACGTTACTTGGCTTGGTAGTCATGAAACGGAAGTTATTGCTAGCCTGGAGATAATCCCAGTCCTGATTGATACGAGGATCGTTGGCAATGCGAACACGGTCGGCTACGCTATAGAGCTTGTTGAATGCCTCACGCTGCATTGGGTTACCGAGCCATGAGCTGACATCACGCTCCTCGTCTACCCAACTCAATGTATCAGGAACGTTGATTTCGCCTACAGACTTCATCTTCTGGCAAATCTCAGTAGGAGTAGAGAAGGTAATACCACGTTCCTTAGCACACTGTGGAAGCGCCTTCAAGAACTCAAGAATATTGCTAGACAATGGCTGTGCAATACCCAGAGCAGAAAGCTCCATGAAAATATTGATAACCTGTTCCTCTTCCGGGAAAGCAGCAATCTGATTCATGTAGTTGTCTGCAAAGAGAGGATAACCTTCCCAATCACTGTTGCTGAAACGCAGAGAAATGTCATCGCTCAGACGAACATCGCGAAGCAAAAGCTTCAACTTAGGGTTCATGGCACAATGATAAACATAGTGTGGAGACTTCCAACCTAATACATGCTTAGCTCCCTCGGTCAGCATACCAGTAAAGCCCATATCAGCTACCTGAGCACCAATCTCGTCACTATAGATGAGAGAAGAGTTGCGGAGAACAGTAGGTTCCTTGCCGAAACATTCCTTGATTTTAGTGCATTGGCGCTTCACCTCATCCTTGAAGCTAGCCTCATTAACCAATGAAGCAAGACCGTGAGAATAAGGCTCTGCGAGGAATTCCACGCAGCCAGTGTTGTTCAACTCCTGCAGTTTCTCCATCACCTGAGGAGCATGGAGTTCCAACTGCTCCATACCCACACCAGAGAGTGAGAAAGCCACCTTGAAAGATTTACCATTCTTCTCAATCATCTCCTGAATGGCATTCAAGGCTGGCATATATGAACGCTCAGCGATATCGTTGATGCTACGATCATTCTCATAATCATCATAGTAGTAATGATCGGTACCGATATCGAAGAAGCGGTAGCGTTTCAGATGGGTAATCTGATGTATCTCGAAATATAAACAAATTGTTTTCATACTTTGAACTTTAAATTTTGAACTTTGAACTTTATGATTAGCCCTTTAACATTAAAAATTACTTCCACCCCAAAGTCTTGAGATAGAGGTCTTTGATGCGGGCTCCCACTTTCTCCCAGGTAATCTGGTCAACTTCCTTCTTGCCTTCCTCAGAGAGATAGTCAAACAGACTCTCGTTGTGGCAGATGCTGTAGATGGCATCGGCAAGGGCATGAATATCCCAGTAGTCAACCTTGATACAGTTGGTAAGGATTTCTCCACAACCACTCTGCTTAGAGATGATAGTAGGTGTGCCACACTGCATCGCCTCCAGAGGAGAGATACCGAAAGGCTCACTCACTGATGGCATGACATAGACATCACTATCCTTGAGACATTCGTATACCTGCTTGCCACGCATAAAGCCTGGGAAGTGGAAACGGTCGGCAATGCCGCGTTCTGCTGCCAGATAAATCATCTGGTCCATCATATCACCCGAACCTGCCATGCAGAAACGCACGTTGCGGGTACGGTGCAATACCATATTGGCTGCCTCTACGAAATACTCAGGACCCTTCTGCATGGTGAGACGGCCCAGGAAGGTTACCACCTTCTCCTTACCCTTATGGTTAGGACGTGGAATGTCTTGCCACTCCTGCTTCAATGGATAAACGGCATTGTGCATGGCGAAGCACTTGCGTGGATCCTGGTGATACTGATGAATAACTGTCTGACGAGTCAACTCAGATACACACATGATACAGTCGGCATTGTCCATACCGTCTTTCTCGATAGAATATACGGTAGGGTTCACCTTACCACGGCTGCGGTCGAAATCGGTAGCATGTACGTGAATGCACAATGGCTTTCCACTCACTCGCTTGGCATGAATACCAGCAGGGAATGTCAACCAGTCGTGGGCGTGGATAATATCAAATTCTTCGCTACGGGCAACAACTCCGGCAATGATACTGTAGTTGTTGATCTCGTCGTGGAGATTAGATGGATAACCACCGGCAAAGTCCATACAGCCGAGGTCGTTCACGTTCATATAATTAAAGTCAGCATAGATGTGGTCACGGTAGCGGAAATAGTCATCAGGATCCATAATGTTGCCTACGCGCTGCTGTACATAGTCGTGATTTACATCACGCCAAGCAATAGGCACACTGTTCATAGCCACAATCTTACATGCACTGCGGTCCTCATCACCAAAAGGATGAGGCAGACACAATGTAATATCGACATCACCCTGGGCATGCAAGCCCTGAGAGATACCAAAGTTGGCAGTAGCCAAGCCACCAAATACGTGAGGAGGATACTCCCATCCAAACATTAATACTTTCATATAGCGTCCTCCTTATATTAATATTGATATTTTTCTAGTAATTCAAGCGCGCGGAGAATCTCTGCCACATTCATGGCAAAAGAGATAGCACCACGACCTGAGAATGGTGGATTGCCATCGAAGAGTTCGCTGATAGTACCAAGACAATGATAAGACATCTCGTCTTCGAAACCTACCATCTGACGCTCTACGAAACTCAAGCGTGTACGCTTATAGAGTTTCAGGCTCGCCTCCATATAGAAGCCACAAAGCCATGGCCAAGCTGTACCCTGATGGTAAGCATAGTCGCGCTGTGTCTGAGGTCCTACATAGATAGGATTATAGCCACCGCTCTTTGGAGAAAGCGAACGCAAGCCCTTAGGTGTCAGGAGTTCACGGGTACAGATATCAAGTACCTTCTTCTTCTGATCCTGAGACAATGGTGAATAGTCGAAGGCTACTGGGAATATCATGTTTGGACGAACACTCCAATCCATCATGTTACCATCTACATAATCGTAAAGATAGCCATATTCATTGAGGAATGTATCAACAAACGACTTCTTAGTAATCTCTGCCTGAGCCAGCAATTCCTGCTGGTCAGCCTCCTCACCTACTGCCCCTGCCAAAGAAGCACAGAAGCACAATGCATTGTACCACAGAGCATTAAACTCAACAATATATCCGGTACGAGGAACCACAGGACGACCATTTGCAGTAGAATTCATCCAGGTAACAGCCTGGTCTCTTCCATTGGTATAGAGCAAGCCATTCTCCTTCAATTCCAGGTTAGGATGCTTGTTACCTTGGATGAAACGGATCACATCCTTGATAAACTGACCATACTTCTTATAGCACTCTTCCTTAGAAGTTTCCTTGGCATACTGCTGCAAGGCCCAAACTGCCCAAAGTGGCACATCAGGCTGCTCAATCTCTGTAATATGAGCTGTAAGAGGCTTACCCTCCATAAACTCGTAGTAACCGCGCATAGCAGTCTTCATGACCAGCTCAAAGTAGTCGTTCTCCTCAATAGAGAGGGTAAGACCAGGAAGAGAAATGAACGTATCACGGGCACGGCATTTGAACCATGGATAACCAGCAAGGATATAGCGGTCATCATTCTTCTCACGACGATGGAACTGATGAGCAGCATTTACCAGACAATGGAAGAAATTGTCGCGAGGCGAACGCTCGTCAACCTCTGTGTCAAAAAGTTTCTTCAGGCTACTTGTCTTGATTTCAGAAGTAGCTGCAGAAAAGACGATAGTCTCACCCTTCTTAATATTCATTTCGAAATATCCTGGAACATAGAGGTCTTCATTAGAAGCATAACCTCTCTCCTGCTCCTTTGGATATTCTACTCCACGATACCAGTCTGGGCAGAATTTAAACTCGTTCTTCTTAGAGAACTGCATATAAAGGTCTGGATAACCAGAATACATGCAAGTCTTGATTCCGTTGTCTACAACAGAATAGTCACGAGAAGCTGTTGAATTCTCATGTGTAAACTGGCGAACGCTACGGAAAGCCAAGAATGGACGGAAACGAAGCGTGGTGGCAGAATGTCCGTCAACCAGTGTGTAACGAATCAGAATACGATTCTCATAATGCTGGAAAACTACCTCTTTTTTGAGGATAACACCACCTACGCGGTAAAGTGTAGTAGGCACCTTATCACAATCAAACTCACGAATGTACTTATGGCCGAGCGGACTAAAATTATTGCCTTGGTACTTGTGCAAACCGAGATTGAATTCAGCGCCATGCTGAATCACCGTAACATCGAGCGAACTTAAGAGCACATGATTCTCATCGTCCAGTTCTGGAACAGGGACGACAAGCAATCCGTGATACTTTCGCGTATTACAGTCTACAATCGTTGAGCACGAATAAGCACCCGAGCGGTTTGTTCTTAACAACTCCTTTGGCAATGACTCTTGTAAGTTAGTCATTAGGGCCTTTTCGAATTTTAGATAACTCATAGATCTATATTAAGGTTTATTATTTATTGACTTTAATTTATTTTGCATTCAAAGGTAAGAAAAAATAATGGTATTGCAAAGGAAAAAGCACGACATTTTCTTAAAAACTTCATTTTATATGTTAT
>USQD01000057.1 GCA_900556795.1 uncultured Prevotella sp.
AGTGATAGAGTCGATAAGTAATGAGAAGAAAAATGTAGAGTATCTCGCAGTATGGCTTGAGAACGAATACATCAAGGTGATGATTCTGCCAGAACTTGGCGGTAGGGTACAGATGGCATACGATAAGATAAAGAAGCGCCACTTTGTATACTATAACCATGTTATCAAGCCTGCATTGGTAGGTTTGGCTGGTCCTTGGATTAGTGGCGGTATAGAGTTTAACTGGCCACAACATCATCGTCCTTCTACCTTTATGCCTGTTGATGTTTATATAGAATCTAACGACGAAGATGGTTCTGTAACTGTTTGGACAAGCGAGATGGAAAAGATGTTTCACCAAAAGGGAGCCGCCGGTTTCACCCTGCGCCCTGACTGTGCATACTTAGAGATAAAGGGCTTGCTATACAATCGCACCGATATGCCACAGACATTCCTTTGGTGGGCAAATCCAGCCGTGGCTGTCAACGATGAATATCAGTCAGTATTCCCACCTGATATCAATGCCGTATTCGACCATGGTAAACGTGCGGTATCGTCGTTCCCTATAGCCACAGGTACATATTATAAGATGGACTATTCGGCAGGTGTCGACATATCCAACTATCGTAATATCAAGGTGCCAACTTCGTATATGGGTGTGAACTCGCGTTTCAATTTCGAGGGTGGATATGAGAACGATACTAAGGGCGGTATGTTGCATGTGGCTTCCCATCATTTCAGTCCGGGCAAGAAGCAATGGACGTGGGGTAATGGCGACTTTGGTCAGGCATGGGATCGCAACCTTACCGACGAGGATGGACCATACATCGAGCTTATGGCTGGAGTGTATACAGAGAATCAGCCAGACTTCACTTGGCTCATGCCTTATGAAGAGAAACGCTTCACACAGTATTTTATGCCATATCGTGAGCTTGGTGTTGTGAAAGAAGCGTCTAAAGACTTGATATTCAATATAGATAGTGTTGAAGCGTCGAAGGTATGCTTTAAACTCTATGCCACACATTTACAGCATGTAAAGATAGTGCTTCGCAATGACAATGGTACCATTTATCTTGAGGAAACAAAAGATGTTTCGCCTAAGGAAGTATTGGTGAGAGAGGTGAATGTCGGCGATGCAGAATTCTCGGACTTAACCTTCGAGGTGAGCCAAAAGTTTGCTTATGGCTCGCGCGTTGTGTTGCGTTGGCATGCTGAAGACGATGAGATTCGACCTATCCCAGATAGTGCTGAGGCTGCATTGCCACCACACGAGGTGAAGACCAACGAACAGCTATATCTTACTGCCATTCATCTTGAGCAATATCGTCATGCAACGTGGAGTCCGGTAGACTATTACGAGGAAGCTTTGCGCAGAGATCCTAACGATGCTCGTTGTCTTAATGCCTATGGTTTGTGGCTATTGCGTCATGGCAGATTCGATAAGGCTGAGCCAATGTTGCGACATGCCGTGAAGATTATAACTAAGCGAAATCCTAATCCTTATGATTCAGAACCATTCTATAATCTTGCCTTGTGTTTGAAATATCAAGGTAAGAAGGCAGAAGCTTACGAGCTGTTTTGGAAGTCGACATGGAGCAAGGCATGTGCTGATGCTGGATATTTTGAGGCTGCAAAGATAAGTGTGGAGCAACGTAGATTCGAAGATGCTCTCGACGAGGTAGAGCGCTGTCTTGATTCTAATTGGCACAACCATAAGGCACGAGCTTTGAAGGCTACAATACTTAGATACCTGCGTCGCAATGATGAAGCTTTGGCTCTTATCAGCGAGTCGCTGAAGATGGATCAGTTCAACTATGGTTGTCGCTACGAGCAGTATTTACTTACCAACGATGGTGCTTTGCTGAATGAGATGAAAAAGATGCTTCGTCATTGTGCAGACAACTACAACGAGGTAGCTCTCGACTACCAGGCAGCAGGACTTACTGATGAAGCTAACGCCATTTGGCAGATAGCCATTGATGAAAAAGCTGTTAATCCTATGACATATTATTATATGCAACGCTATAAAGATGCAGCTAAGGCTGACTATAGCTATTGCTTCCCTAATCGTTTGGAGGATATTCAGGCTTTGGAGAATGCTAAGCTCAAGAATCCGTCAGATGCTATGGCTCCATACTATCTTGGATGCTTGTTCTATGCAGCACGCCAATATGATTTGGCTATAGAGAATTGGGAACTCTCATCACAGAAAGCTCCTATGTTCCCATTGGTTTGGCGTAATCTGGCTTTAGCCCGTTTCAATAAGCAGGGTAGGGAGAAAGATGCGTTGGGATATATGCAAAATGCATTTAAGCTCGACACTACCGATGCGCGTATGCTCATGGAACTTGATCAGCTTAGCAAACGTCTGCATCATCCTCATGCTGAGCGTCTTGAATTCCTACAGCAATATCCTAAGTTGATAGAAAAGCGCGATGACTTGGTGCTCGAAGAGATTACTCTCTTAAACCAAGTTGGCAAATATATACAAGCCAAGCGTAAGCTCGATGCACATATCTTCCATCCTTGGGAGGGCGGCGAAGGCAAGGTGCCTGCACAATATCAGATATGTCGAGTGGAAATGGCTAAGCAGAATATAGCTGAAGGTAAATACAAATGTGCCGTTGGATTGTTGAAGCAATGCCTAACATATCCTCACCATCTTGGCGAAGGCAAACTGTATGGTGCACAGGAGAACGATTTCTACTATCTGCTTGGTGTAGCCTATGATGCTTTAGGCAAAACAGATGAGGCTAAAGAATGCTGGGAAAAGGCTGTGTTAGGACCACAGGAACCTGCAGCTGCTATGTATTATAATGATGCTAAGCCCGACAAGATTTTCTATCAGGGTATGGCTTTGCGCAAACTTGGACGCGAGGATGAGGCCCATGGTCGTTTCTATCGACTCATAAACTATGGCAAACAGCATGTATTTGAGCACCAGACGATGGACTACTTCGCTGTCTCATTGCCTGACTTGCTTATCTGGGACGATTCGCTAGATACAAAGAACGTGATTCATTGCAAATATATGCTTGCATTGGGATATTGCGGAATGGGCGATATGAAGCACGCCTTGAAGTATCTTGCCGAAGTTGAAGCCTTAGATAATAATCATCAAGGCGCTCAGCAGCTACGCTCGCTCATAGAGTTGAAGTTGTTCGTGTAAACCTATAGACTATTTTGAGAAGACTTCCTGTATTCAGAAGGAGATATGCCAATAATCTTACTGAATAGGCGAGAGAAATACAGGGAGTCTTCGATGCCAAGTTTATAGCATATTTGGTTTATACGTAGGTTGGTATCGCTAAGAAGTTTGCATGCATGATTCATCTTCATGCGATTAAAATATTGTAGCGGACTGCAACCAGTCTGCTTTTTGAACAAGGCGTTGAAATATGTGGCAGAATATCCCACATATTTCTGCACGTCTTGTAGTTTTATATTGTTTTCAATGTTTTCTTCCATGTAGTGTATAGCAGCATCCACAATGTTGATGTTGCTATCATGGTTTGGCTCTGCGTGCTTGGCTCTGCGAAATTGTCGTAAATATCGCATAGAAGCAAGGAAATGGTGTAGCAGACTGGAGGCATAACGCAAGTCTTCTACATCTTCTTGATATTGTAAGGTGGTGAGAATCTCCTCAAAGATATTAAGCCTATCTCCAATCCTTGAATTTACTGCTACGTTTATCTCTATAGGTTTAGAGGCTCCTTCGGCAAATATTGAGGCATGTTCGCCCCTGAAATGTAGCCAATAGATAGTCCAACTTCCATTGTCGTTGGTGCCATATTCGTGTGGCTCATTCTTCGGAAGAATGAAATACTGGTTTTGTTTCACCTCGTATTTCTTTCCGCCTATAGTATACCATCCGCATCCATCTACGCAATATATCAACACATACTGATCTATGCCCTCACTACGTTTTACGTGATGATTCTCTGCCTTAGGATAATATCCTATGTCGGTGATGTAAAGGCTGGCTGTTAGTGGGTCGTGCTCTTCTATGTCAACAACCATAGGCGACAGTTTCACTTGTCGTTCGCCCATAAATCCCTCTTTCTTACTTCTCATAGGTGTGGATGATTAATAAACAAAAAAGTGCGTCATACTGAGTATGACGCACTTAAACTCTCATTTTTCAATTCGAGCGGTTGCAATTACTGTGCATTTGCTGTATCAACAGCAGCTGTGTCAGCTACAGTTGTATCAACAGCAGCTACAGTGTCTGTGTCAGCAGTTGCCTCAGTAGCAGCTGTTTTGTTACCACAAGATGCGAAAGAGATAGCTGCGATAGCTACGAACATAAAAACTAATTTCTTCATTTTCTTTGCTTTTTAAATCTGTAAAACAATCATTCGTTTATTAAAACTGATGCAAAGGTAAGCATTTTTTTGATATGTTGTTCTTTTTTTTGCGACTTTTTTTAGGGGTATTTTGTAACAAAATCACAATCACCTAATAATCAACAACTTACAAAGTGCTAACAAAGGTTAAAGTTTTTAATATACTCGGGAACACCAAGATTTTAACACTTTTCATGCATTTTAAGTGCATTTACAAGATGCCATACTCCCATCCTCCTGAAGCCCCAAAATCGTAAAATGTGTGCCCGAACATCGATTTTTTCCTGTCCAGGCTCTTGACTATCGAAAAATTCTGCATACATAATAAGGTACGCGCGAGAGAAAGCGGGAAGAACGCATAGAAGAATATACAAAGGAAATGGCATAAACAGTCAGCAGATTTTTGAGAAAAGAAAAAGTTTTCGTAACTTTGCACTATGTTTCAGAGGATTTTTCCCTGAACACAAACAGATTCCGGAACAGAACAGAAGAAATAACTGAAAGAAAAATGATACAACTGAAAGAAAACAATGGAATACCTCGCAGTCTCTTACTGACGATGGCTGTGATAGCAGGACTAACTGTAGCCAACTGCTACTATAATCAGCCCCTACTGGAAATGATACGCCATGACCTGGGCATCAGCCAGCATAGTGCCAACCTCATCACCGTAGCCACACAGATAGGTTACGCCCTGGGGCTATGTTTCCTCATTCCCATGGGCGATCTCTACTCGCGTCGCCGCATCATCGTTACCAACATGACGGTGGCAGCCATCATGGCCATCATCATAGCCTTGGCACATAACGTATGGCTCCTCTGGGGCGCTTCCCTCTTCCTGGGAGCCTGTTCGGTGATTCCACAATTCTTCATCCCTATTGCCGGACAGTATTCTGCGCCCAAGAACAAAAGCAGGAATATGGGAATCGTACTATCCGGACTCCTCACCGGCATCCTGGCTTCACGAGTCATCAGCGGATATGTAGGCGACTGGCTAGGCTGGAGAGAAATGTTTCTCATCGCAGCTGTCGTGATGCTGATCTGCATGGCACTCACCCTCAAGATTATTCCAGAGATGAAACGCAACTATATCGGAAGTTACAAGGGATTGATGGTTACCGTCTTCGAAATCTTTGCCTATCATCCGCGCATCCGCCTCTACTCCATCCGAGCAGCCTTCGGTTTCGGCAGTATGATGGCTATCTGGTCCTGTCTGGCTTTCCACCTGGCTCAAGCCCCATTCTTTTCGGGTAGTGAGATGGTAGGAACATTGGGTGCCTGCGGTATCGCCGGAGCCATTGCAGCCAGCGGCATCGGCAAACTCGTTCCTCGATACGGCATCAGAAAACTGAGTCTTTACGGAGCAGTACTTCAGATTATCGCCTGGAGCATTGCAAATCTCTACGGAGATACCTACACCGGGCTCATCATAGCCATCATTCTGGTAGACATCGGCTTGCAATGTCAGCAACTCAGCAATCAGAGTGGCTGTATCCAGGAAATCCCTGAAGCAGCCAACAGAGCCAACACCATCTTCATGACTACCTATTTCATCGGCGGTTCATTGGGTACTTACTGTGCCGGCATTGCCTGGACCCAGATTGGATGGTTGGGAGTCTGCGCAATAGGAACGGTCTTCGCCATCATCTCGCTCTGTATCTCTGTCTGCAATAACAAATAAAAAAATGCAATAGCAGAAAAAAACAATAGCAAATAAAAAAATGCAATAGCAGATAGAAGAATTCTGTCTATCTGCTATTGCAATCAAAGAAGTTTAATTAAGAATGGTATACTTCGCATATTTCAGGAGCAACTGCTTAACACCGGAATTCTGAAATTCTACAGTAGCCTTCGCATTCTCGCCCTGACCTTCAATCTTACGAACAACGCCTACCCCGAAACGCTGATGCTCTATCTTGCAACCTTCCTTCAAAGCACCGAAAGAAGAACCGGATGAAGAAGAATAAGATGACGATGAGGTATCCGATGCCGGTTTAGGATCCGGACGGAACTGCGATGTCACACGCTTCCATTCCGGAACATCCTCATCTCTATCGCTTATTCTGCGCTTCTGGTCCCAAGGCATCCGTTTGCCATATCCACCGCCATAAGAAGAACGTTCACCATAAGAAGAACGTTCACCATAAGAAGCACTTCTATCATAAGAAGAGCCACCACCAAAGTAAGAACCACCCATTTCATCCTGTGCCTCTATCAGGCTGGAATCAATCTCATCAATAAACCGGCTAGGATTATCAAACTCCATCTTGCCATAACGGAAACGGTTCTTGGCATTTGTCAGAATACAATGTTTCTCGGCACGGGTGATTGCCACATAAAGCAGACGGCGCTCTTCCTCCAGCTCTCTGACAGACATGGCTGCCAGTGGACTCGGGAAGATATTTTCCTCCAATCCTACAATGAAGACAGTAGCAAATTCCAGACCCTTAGCCGCATGAACGGTCATCAGGGACACACGAGGTTCATCCTTTGCCCCCTCACTATCTGCATCAGTAAGCAATGCCACATCCTGTAGATAATCAGTAAGAAAGGCTTCATCCATCCTGCCCTCTTCCCTGCGCTCCTCGACGAAGGCAGACATACCGCTCAGGAATTCCTCCAGATTCTCCTGTCGTGCCAGGTCATCGGCATCCCTACCACTCATGATATCCTGACTGATGCCACTCTCCTTGATGATAGCATCACCCAATTCATATACATCCGTGGTATGCGAACGCTCGATAAATGAAGAAATGAGCAGTCGGAAATTATCCAGTTTCGTCAATGTACCCTTGTTTACATTGAGTCCATAATGTGCAGGTTCGCCTATCACCTCCCAGAAACTCACCTGATTCTGATGCGCACAGTCAGCAATCTTCATCACCGTTGTTGCACCGATTCCACGAGCCGGATAGTTGATGATACGCTTGATGGCTTCCTCATCATCAGGATTGGCCACCAGTCGGAAATAAGCGATAATATCCTTGATTTCCTTGCGCTGATAGAAGCTCAATCCGCCATAGATGCGATAAGGAATGCCCTGTTTTCTGAACTCCTCCTCAAAGCTGCGGCTCTGTGCATTGGTACGATACAGAATGGCGAAATCATGATATCCGCAATCATCCTGACGCTTGATGCGCTTAATGTCCTTTGCCACGATTACCGCCTCTTCCTTGTCACTGTAAGCCGGCTTATACTGAAGTTTCTCGCCTACCGCATTTTCGCTATATACATCCTTCTTGATCTGGTTGCGGTTAAACTTAATCAGACTGTTGGCTGCCTTCACGATGGTTTGAGTAGAACGGTAGTTCTGTTCCAGCTTGAAGAGACGTGTCCCCTTCAGCTGCTTTTGATAATTCAGAATATTGTCGATATTGGCACCACGGAAACTGTAGATACTCTGCGAATCATCACCCACAGCACATACCCTCAGCTTCTCCTTGCACAGCTGCATCACGATAGACATCTGCACATGATTGGTATCCTGATACTCATCCACCAGAATATAGTCGAATCGTGCAGCATATTTCTGTCGGATTTCTTCATGTTCTCTGAACAACCGATGGGTCAAAACCAGCAGATCATCAAAATCCATGGCATTTGCCTGTCTGCAGCGCTGCACGTAAGCCACGAATATCTTTCCCAATTCCGGCATCTGCGCACGCTTGTTCTGCTCAAAGATAGAAGCATCACTGGCATAGGATTCGGCACTCACCAGGTTGTTCTTAGCCATCGAAATTCTGGCATGAACAGCAGCAGGCTTGTATGATTTATCATCCAGCCCCATCTCCTTCACGATAGCCTTAATCAGTGAGCGTGAGTCGGTTTCATCATATATGGTAAAATTATTATTAAATCCGATATGCTCAGCTTCAGCACGTAGAATGCGTGAGAAAATGCTGTGGAAGGTACCCATATAGAGATGTTGCGCCAAGTCGTCGCCCACCAGTCTGCCGATACGTTCCTTCATTTCTCTCGCCGCCTTATTGGTAAAGGTAAGAGCCATGATGCTCCAAGGCTTCATCCCCTTGCTCAGAAGATAAGCAATCTTATAGGTTAGTACACGCGTCTTACCCGAACCGGCACCGGCAATCACCAGCGATGGTCCGTCAATATATTCAACCGCAGCTCGCTGCGCCTCATTCAAGTCGTTCAGTAAATCCATTAATCAATATTTACCAGATTTTTCATTCTTCATTCTTCACTCTTCACTGCTCACTTCCCCCTATATCCTCCTACAGCCGTACCCGGATCATAGTCCTCACCTTCTTTTGGAAAGGAAGGAATGAATCTCATCTGATGCTCTATCTGACGCTGACGCTTCTTCATATAGGCACTCGGATGAAGAGAACTGAATTTGCGGGGATTAGGCAATGTTGCAGCAATCAGGGCGCACTGGTCTCGGAAAAGATCCTGCGCTTTCTTGTCGAAATGATACTCAGCCACAGCATCCACTCCATAGATTCCAGGTCCCATCTCGATACTGTTGAGATAAACCTCCATGATACGCTGCTTGCTCCACATC
This sequence comes from uncultured Prevotella sp., assembly GCA_900556795.1. Lineage (GTDB taxonomy): Bacteria > Bacteroidota > Bacteroidia > Bacteroidales > Bacteroidaceae > Prevotella. The sequence continues at coordinate 8,851 of USQD01000057.1, forward strand.
ATTTCGATAAGAAATGTAAAATAAACCTCAAAACCCTTACGGGTCCATGATCTTCCAGGCCAGAGGAATACATTCTTTGCTGTCTGCTGACTGATAGTACTGGCTCCATGCACCTTTCCTCCATGGGCATTATTCTTGGCAGCATGTTCAATGGCATTGAAGTCAAAACCGTGATGCTTCAGGAATCGTGCATCCTCACTCGCCATCACCGCCACAGGCATGTGGGGAGAAATCTTATCCATCGAAACCCAATGATGATGCAAGGTAATACTCTCTCCATCAGCCACTTGCTGAAAGCAGCGAATAAACATCAAGGGAGTGAAATACACCGGAATGAAACGATAGGCTACAACAGCAAGAATGGTGGTACTGAAAAACAGCACCACCACCCATCTTACAATATTTCTAATCTTCTTGAGTATCATTATTTCAAAGTACCGTTGTTAGCAGCATTTACCATTGCCTGAGAAGCATACATGTATACCTCTACACGACGGTTAGCCTGGCGACCAGCAGCTGTTGAGTTGTCAGCAACAGGATTAGAAGAACCGAAACCCTGAACAGACTTGATCTGTGAATTCTTCACACCGCAAGACATCAAGTAGTTATATACAGACTTAGCACGGTTCTCGCTCAAAGGCAAGTTGATACCATCGTTACCGGTACTGTCAGTATATCCCTGAATAGAAACTTCACAGTCGGTATTATTCTTCAATACAGTAGCAAAGCTAGCCAAATCGTTCTTAGCATTGGCATTGAGAACATACTTATTGGTTTGGAAGAGGATACCAGAATCGAAGGTAACCTTTACTGCAGCCAAACCGTTAGCATCAGTTACAGACTCAACCTGTGCATTCTTCACCTGCTCAGCCTCAGCCTTCACCTTATCCATGTGCTTACCAATCAGATTACCGGCAGTACCACCTACAGCAGCACCGATAACAGCACCTACAGCAGCACCAGTACCACGATGGCTATTATTCAACAATCCACCAACAATTGCACCCAAGGCAGCACCAGCACCTGCACCAGCAGCTGTACCTGTCTTCTGACTTGTTCCACAACTTCCCAAAACGAGCAGCGCTGAAAGTGCTACTACTGTAAAATTCATCTTTTTCATTACTTATTCTCCTATATTTTATGTTATTTAAATGCAAAGATACGTATTTTTTCTCCAATAAGGAGAGATTTCTAATATTTTTTTGTATTTTTGCATGCAAAATTAAAGGTATTTGTCCAAACAGGGTAAGG
>USQD01000058.1 GCA_900556795.1 uncultured Prevotella sp.
TGGCCGCTATGGAAATGGAAGGGCGAGATTGTGCAGGAAATGCCGTGTATGTACGGAAAGTTCTTTAACAAGAAAGCAGGATTCATCAGCCAGGAATGGTGGCCGGACTTCTGTAACTACAGAAGAAGCAAATCCCCTCGCCCAGATGATGAATCAATAGAAGGAGCCATTCTCAGTACACTTCAATCTACCGGCAGTCTCATCACGAGAGAACTTCGGGCAGCCTGCGGTTTCACGGGCAAGGGAATGAGAAGCAAATTTGACAGTTATCTCACCCGACTGGAAATGGCAACTTATATCGTGACCGAGGATTTCATCTATCCTCGCGACAAGCATAACCATGAATATGGCTGGGGATGGTCGCTGCTCAATACTCCCGAAGATCTCTATGGCAGGGAGGTTTGCCAATGCAACCGCACTCCCCAGGAATCTTATCAAAGAATTTTCAAGCATCTGAAAGAAATCCTGCCTGATGCTTCGGATAAACAGATTATTAAATTAATAGGATAAAAATGACTTCACTTCAAGAAAGACTGTTCGCCATGCAGGATAAGCAGTATGCTGCTTTCCAAGCCAAACTGACACCGGGAGTGCCTTTGGAATGTTTCATAGGCATTCGTGTGCCTATGCTCCGGAAGTTTGCAAAAGAATTTACAAAGGAGGCAGAGTGCGAGGAATTTCTTCATCAGCTTCCTCACGAATACTACGACGAGAACATGCTTCACGGGCTCCTCATTTCCGAGGTAAAGGACTACGAGGAATGCATTCGTCTTACAGACAAATTTCTGCCATTCGTAGACAACTGGGCAGTTTGCGACATCATGTCTCCGAAGGTGTTTGCCAAACACAAGAAGGAACTGTTGGCGAAGATTATGACTTGGAGTAAATCATCACACGTCTATACTTGTCGCTTTGGAATAGAGACACTTATGTCTCATTACCTGGATAAAGACTTCAAGACTGAATATCTTAAAATTCCTGCATCAGTAAGGAGCGAAGAGTATTACGTAAAGATGATGGTAGCCTGGTTCTTCGCCACCGCCCTTGCCAAGCAATGGGACCAGGCGATTCCCTACATCGAGCAACGTCGTCTTGCTCCCTGGACTCACAACAAGACCATACAGAAGGCCATCGAGAGCTACAGAATCACGACTGAGCAGAAGGAATATCTGCGGACATTGAAGATAAAATAATTATGACACAAGATACATCTACATATTACGTTTGGATAGGCGGCTCATGTGATTATGGGCATAAAGAGCGAGCTGGTTGTGCTGCCGTTGTAATTGAGCATAACGGCAATATCATCAGTCGTGATGTAATCAGCGACTTGCACACCACAGAGTTCCGCATGATGCTTACCCTCATGATAAAGGTAATGCAGGAAATACCGGAAGGTTCCGACATTCTCTTCCTGACCAATGCCGCCTATATTCAGAACTTTGACAAGACTCCAACATCAAAGTCGGCAAACCGAACGAGCAGCGAGAGCAAAGATACAAGCTCGCTTGCAATCTCTGCCGAGTCGCGAGGGAGGAAGGCGAGAGCCAATCTGGACTTGATTGTTCAATGCATCGAGGAAAAGAAAAGGCACAACTCTGTCGGAGTCAAGATTGTGCAATATCACAAAAGTCCACTATTGATAGAAACCCACGATAGGGCTACGGAAGCAATGGCTAAAACAAGGATGGAGTTTTATCAGAAAAACAAATGAAAAATATGGATTACAAAGATAAAGTTGCCATCGTGACCGGTGGCGCACACGGCATTGGCAAATGTATTGCCGAAGAGTATCGAAAAATACGGCAAGAAGATTGATTTCATCGTGAACAACGCCATTCCTCTGATGAAAGGCATTGCTCTGTCGATGATTTCTGAAAGCTGACATGGTTGGATTACCCCAAGTCGCTTGTAAAAAAAGGAGTGCACCACAATATGGGTACACTCCTTTATAAACTCACTTTACCATTTACATGATTGGGTTATCGGTTAGCCGATTGCCACTGATAAGTTTTCTCACAATGGATATCGGCACTCTGGTCGGCAATCATCAGTTTGAAATCGCCTTCCTCCAATACCCACTTGCCATCATAACCTACGAAAGCAAGATCATCGGCATTCAAATTGAATGTGACAGTCTTTGTTTCGCCCGGCTGAAGCTCTATTTTATCGAAAGCACGGAGGCGTCGGCCATCAGGAACCATGCTGGCAATAAGGTCGCTGCTGAACAGAAGAACGCTCTCTTTGCCCGCAACCTTACCCGTATTCTTCACATCCACGCTCACCTTGATGATGTCGCCGTGGCGGAAGTCAGACTGAGAAACCTTCAGGTTGCTATATTGATAAGAGGTGTAACTCAAACCATGTCCGAAGCCCCACTGCTGAGTAATCTTCGCATTGTAGTCATAAGCACCCTCCATTGTACCAACTTCCTCGCTCTTCTTGAAATCGTAGTTAGCAAGAGAATTGATTTCCTTCGGATAAGTATAAGGCATCTTGCCGCTGAAGTTTGATTTGCCGGAAACCAGATTAGCCAAAGCATCGCCACCCATGTTGCCAGGGATAAGGATGTCGACGATGCCCTGTGCCAATGGTTCGATGTCGGCGATGAGACGAGGGCGACCTTCATTCAATACCAAGATGACAGGCTTGCCGGTCTTGGCGAGTTCCTTCACAAGATTGCGCTGGTTCTCAGAAAGCCAGAGGTCGGTCAGATTGCCCGGAGTCTCTGTGTAAGAGTTCTCACCGATGCAGGCAACGATGACATCAGCATTCTTTGCTGCATCAACTGCGCCCTGAATCTGAGGTTCGTTCTCCTCCCAGTATTTTCCAGTCTCATTATAGGTAACGCCCTGATTAAGAACCACATTCTCCTTGCCATACTGATTGCAGAAAGCCTCATAGATGGTGTTGTACTTGCCGGCAAACTCATCGGTACGATGGCCCTGCCAAGTATAGCTCCATCCACCGTCCAGGCAGCGCATCTGATTGGCATTAGGACCCGTGAGGAGAATCTTCTTGCCATGCTGCAAAGGAAGGATATTACCCTCGTTCTTCAGGAGCACCATACTCTCGGTAGCTCCCTCTAATGCGAGCTTGGCAAACTCCTCGCCACCAAACTTAGGATAATTCTTAAGTTTCTGGGTTGGGTTCTTGAAAAGGTCGAGACGGTACTTCATGCGAAGCACACGACGGCAGGCATCATCGATGCGACTCATCGGAATCTTGCCTTCTTTCACCAATTCTATAAGGTAGCCACAAGCATCGCAAGAATAAGGTTCCATAATCATGTCGATACCGGCATTGATGGCGATGCGGAGCGCATCTTTCTTATCCTTAGCTATCATCTCGCGAGTATAGAGGTTGTTGATGTCTGCCCAGTCGGTAACCAACACACCATCCCATCCAGTCTGTTCCTTCAGCCATCCTGTCAGGAATTCCTTGTTGGCGTGCATCGGCAAACCGTTGACTGAAGCGGAATTCACCATCACGGTCAAGGCTCCAGCCTGCAGACCCGCCAGGAAAGGAGCGAAGTGTTTCTCGCGTAAATCAAAAGGTGAAATATAAGCAGGTGTACGATCTTTACCAGTCCAAGGCACACCATAACCCATAAAGTGTTTCATGCAGGCTGATATATGATACTGGTCAATATGATTAGGATCTTCTCCCTGAAAACCACGCACCATAGAACTACCCATTTCCGAACTGAGATAACAATCCTCACCAAAGTTTTCCCAAATACGAGGCCAACGGGCATCACGACCGAGGTCAACGGTAGGACTGTAAGTCCAAGGCACGCTCACGGCACGAGTCTCATAAGCAGTAGCCTCAGCCGAACGGCGAGCAATCTCACGATTGAAGGTGGCAGCCACATTGATGTTCTGCGGGAAGAGGGTTCCGTCTTGTGTATAAGTAGAACCGTGGTTCTGATCAAGACCGAAGACGCAAGGGATGCCGATGCGCTTCATCGAAATCTTCTGGATCTGAGAGATATACTTCTCCCACTGCTTGGCGGTTGGCGCGCAAGTGTTAGGAGCGTTGAGGATAGAGCCAATCTTATAGCGAGAAAGGATAGAATCGGTCTTGTGTTCGTCGATATAGAACACACCGTTCTTGTCGTTGGCACCAAAGAGGTCGGTCACCAATTCCATCATCTGACCTATCTTTTCCTCCAAGGTGAGTTTCTTCAGGGTTTGTTCTACCTGAGCCTCTATCTTAGGGTCGCTCTTGATGACCGGAACATTAGCACTGGCTGTATAAGCCAATGCCAACATTGAAATAGATAATAATAATTTCTTCATAAATTCTAATATTTTATTCGATCGTTACTTTCTTTACGGTATAACCATCACCCACGAGGAGGAGACCTTGCTGCTCTGTAAGAAGTTGGATGGACAAGTCGGTCAGTTCAAACTCCCATTTAGCAGGTCCATCCACCATGATGTCGCCACGCTCTGGGTCGCCTTTACCGGTAAGGATGTTGTTCCACCAAGAAGTGACAGCAGTACCCTGGCCCTTTCCATCTACATAGACACGGAGGATGGTGCCAGCCTTCACCTTTGAGAGGAAGGTGTCCTTCAAGGCATCGAATGGTGTACCCCATGTCACGGCAAACTCACCTTCCCAGAGGGTATTCTCCATAGATGGGCGAGCCTCGGTGGTTACCTTGATGGTACCGCAAGGGAACTGTACGCCCTCACCATCTACCAAAGTGATATCATAGTCACCATTCTCCAAACCTGTAGGAGCTGTGAGCTTCAAGGCTGTGCCCTCTTCGAGAACCTCGAAGGCTACTTCCTTGCCACCTACCATTACTTTTGTAACTGTACCGAGATTCTTGCAATTATGGATAGTGGTCTCAGCACCTGGAGCTACCCAAAGCTCTAAAGCGTTGGTACCCAAGGCTGGGTCATCAGCGGCAGGAGTTACGGTAACGTTCAAGGTGCGGGATGTGCTCTTGCCCTTGGTGGTGGTTGCCACAATCTTCAGTTCATGATTACCTATAGGCAAAGTCTGGTCGATGGTGGTACCTTTGGCAATCTGAGTGCCGTCGAGCAACCATGTCACAGTGGTGTAGTGAACAGGAGTCACCTTGATTTCCAGGTTCAATTTGGTCTTGCGATCCAACTTCTGGTCAGCCAAGTCGGTGTTCAAGATACGAGGATTGTCATCTTCTGATACGGTGAAGAAAGGATCGTCGTCAGAGGAACAAGAAGACAGTGTAGCAGTGCCTGCGAGCGCAAAGCTCATGGCGAAAAGCATCATCATTGCCTTCAAGACATTACCTTTATATTGATTCATTATCTTTTTCATCTTGATAATTATTAATAGTTATGGCGTTAATTGTTCATTCTAAATTCTTAATTACTTAATGTATCCTTTACCATTAGCTGGAGCGAATTCTGGCTGAAGATTGACGTTAGCCTTATCCCACCAAAGCTTCTTGTGCCAATCATCAGTACCACCCATACGCTCAATGGCAGCCTTATAGTTGACGCTGTTATACTGACCTTCCAACTCTGGATAACGCAAGCGAGTAGGCATAGCCATGTTAGAATCTGTATAAGTGAAACCATTGGTAAAGATGCCTAATCGGCTTCTGTCCAAGATAGCAGGATAGTCGGAGCGACGCAAGTTAGCCCAACCCTCTGATGGGTTCATCATGTGGAGAATCCATGCCTGGGTGTTGATGGTCGCCTTAGGATTGTCACCCAACTTGTTGTTGGCAATGAACTCATTGATCTCATCCTCAGAAATCTTGTTGGACGTGAGATAATAGTTGTTGAGCATCTCCATAGAAGCACGAACACCTTCCTCATAAAGAGTCTCAGCGTCACCACTTACATTCCAACCCTTGGTCTTAGCCTCGGCCATGAGGAATTTCACCTCGGCAGAGGTAATCAGAATACCAGGGCAAGAAGGCATCTCAAAGTCGATGTTCAAGCATGGACGCATCATACGTGCAAGAAAATCTGAGTTGTCATAATTGTTAGCATCCTGCTCAGCCAACTTAGCGAGAGTAGGAAATTCTGATACCTTAGGCACGTTCATCCAGTCGCTATACCAAGCAGCACCAGGATTACAAGGCTCCTCACCAATACCTTGACGCTGGAAGTAAGCCAACACCTCATCGGTCAAGTCGATGTTCTGCTCCTTGTCTGGCTTCACCTGACTACGCTTGATGTTGTAATAGTGGCGACAGATGCGATAGAGACGAGGGTCGTCAGTATTCTGCATCTGATAGAACAAGGTAGAGCATACGAATGTAGGAGATATAGCATCCTGACCATAGAGTATCTCTCCCAAGGCATTGGTACGGAAATCATAGTCGTTGGCTCCATCATAATAGGTATAAGGAGAATCTGAATACTTGATGTAAGCATCGTCGGCAGCCGAAGCAATATAACCGCCAGCATCTGTCAATGCACTTTCAAATTCCTCCTTAGCCTGAGTAGGATTTACATCTGAGATACGCATGGCATAACGCAAACGAAGAGAGTTGGCATACTTCTTCCATTTAGCCACATCGCCACCAAGACTGGTTACATCGCCAGAAATGCGGTCGGTACCTGTGCCAAGCTGCTTCTCGCAAGCGTCAAGTTCCTTGAAGAACCAGCTGTAAAGCTCTTCCTGCGTATCATACTTAGGATTAGAAATACCCTTGATGTATCCCAAGCCAGCCTCAGAAGCAGGAATGTCGCCATAAAGATCAGAAATCACAGAGAGCAGATACACACGATGGATGCGAAGAGCGGCATTCAGATTAGCCTTGTCCTCAGAATTGTGGATGGCATCCACAAGGTTCTTGATGGAAACCTCATAATAACGGTCCCAAATAAGACGGGCAATATCATCCTGAAAGAAATTGGAACCCGAATAATTGGTTACATTCCAACCACCAGCGAAATACTGGTCAAAACCAGTGATATAGTTGCGATAAGTATCCATCAAACTAAAATCACCGTATGTCTGCAACAAAGAAGTTGTCAATTGTGCATTAGGATCCAGCTTGTCCACCTTGGTCTTATCGGTGTTAATGCTTTCCATCGTGCTGTCAGAGCAAGAAGTCATCACACCGCCAGTAGCCATCAACAAGAGAGCCATTGCGAAACCGCCCTTGCCTATATATTTCTTGATTATATTATTCATTTTATTGTTGTCTTTTAATCAGTTAAGAACTATCATTTCTTTCCCCATCAAGAGATTAGAACTTCACATTCACGTTGATACCATAGCTCTTGCGAGATGGCAATGAACCATACTCCAAGCCAAGACCAGAGGTGTTGTAGCTTGAGTCTGGGTCGATATTAGGAATGTTCTTCCAAACGATGAATGGGTTACGAGCCACGAAGGATACGTTCAAGCCCTTGACATACTTGCCCAGGATGCTCTCTGGGAAGGTATAGCCGAAAGTAATCTCACGACACTTCACGTAAGAGTTGTCATATACAAACGCGCTCTGTACGCTGGTAGCCATGTGCTTCCAGTAATCTTCTGGGCTCACAGCGATGTCGTTCTTACGATAAGTACCATCACCATTGTCGATAACACCATCCACTACGAGTCCCTTGCAGTTGCCAGACTCACGCCATGCCGAGATGTCCATACCTGCTGCCTGACGAGCCTCCTCGGAAGCGTACCACTCCTCACGGCCTGCCAATGTTCCCTTTGCCTTACCAGTCTGGTATGCAGAGCGCATAGACATAGAGTAGATATCAGCACCCACCTTCACATCGAAAGATGCAGAGAGGCGGAAGTTCTTGTAAGAGAATGTGGTATAGAAACCACCAGTCCAATCCCAAGAAGAGTTGCCGATGGTCTTCACGTTCTGGTCAACCTTTGGAAGTCCTGTGGCTGCATCGATGACAACTTGTCCCTGCTCATTGCGAACAACATCGTGTCCACGGATAGCACCATAATTCTCGCCAACCTGAGCACCTACTGATACACCGCACCATGTGGCCTTGGCAAGCTCAAAATAATCCATGCCATCTACGAGCGACTTCACCTTGTTGGTATTCTTGGAGAAGTTGACACCCATGTCCCAACCGAAGTCCTTAATCTGGAGCAATCGACCATTGAGGGCAAGTTCGATACCCTTGTTCTGAATCTCACCGGCATTAACCAAACGGTAAGAATAGCCAGAAGTGGTGGTAGAAGCAAGGCTCAAGATCTGATTCTTGGAGTTCTGGTTGTAATAGGTTACATCCAAGCCCAGACGACTATTGAAGAACTTCATTTCCAGACCCAACTCGTAAGAGCCAGTCATGGTTGGCTTCAAGTCCTTATTTGGCTGGGTAGAGTTGCTTATCATACCGATGGTATAACCTGAATAACTATACTTGCCTGTGGCGTAGTTGAGTGCAAGCTGGTAAGGGTCGGTATCGCTACCTACCTTAGCCCAGGATGCACGAACTTTACCATAATTGATAATCTTCTTGTTCTTGATAAACTCGGAGAATACCAAGCTACCCGATACAGATGGGTAAATATATGTATTGTTGCTGGTAGGGAGTGTAGATGACTTATCACCACGGATGGTTCCCTCCAGATAGTAAGTATGCTTGTAACCAATGCTTGCGCTGGCATAGAGAGAGCTTATCTGCTTCTTGTACATACTCTCACGAGTGTTCTGCTCCTGATAGTTCATGATATTCTTGATGCCATTCATCTGCTGGTTAAGACCGGTATTGGTGATGGTCTTGTTGTCCACCTTGAAGATGTTACCACCAGCGGTAGCGTTGACATCGAAGTCGCCCCATGAGTTGTTGTAGAGGGCAAGGAGCTCTGCGTTCAGCGTGCGGTTATTGAAGATTTGGTCGGTAAGCTTTCCTGCTGGTGTACCTGGAGTTGTCTTGGCGATGAAGTCCTCGAAGTTCATGCTGTTGATGTCGGTACCGATGGTACCCTGCAACTTCAAGTGCTTGTCGATATTCCAGATTGCCTTACCTGTCAAGCGGAACACATCTTTCTTAGAAGTATTGCCATTCTTATAGAGATCCCAGTATGGATTCTTGTTATACTGGTCGTTAGCATTCCAGTTGGAGTAGTTGCCGTCGGCATCCTCATAGTGCTTCAACCAAGCCTGGTTGTAGGTACCAGCCAAAGTCATGAGGTTCTTACCCACGTTGCTCTGAGAATCACCCAAGGCTGGACGGTTCTTCACGTTCTCACGAGTATAGTTGGCGGTGAAGTCGAAATCAACAGGACCAGCTGAGGTATTGACACGGAGGTTGAAGTTGTCACGACTCATGTTGGTGTTAGGCAGGATGTCCTTGTTGCGCATATCGGTGAAAGAGAAACGCATACCAGTCTTACCTGAATTCACAGAGAGGATGGCTGAGTTCTGCGCCGTCAAACCAGTGCGGAAGAAATCAGACGCATTGTTGGTATACATCTTGAATGGACGCTCCTCACCATCAAAGTACTTGAAGACGAAATCATCAGCCTTAGGACCCCAACTGGAGTTGGTACCAGCTGTACTGGATGTAGGAAGGGCACCATTGTAGCCCATACCATAAGTTGTCTGCACGTCATTCCACTTAGCCAACTGGGTATCGATGGTGAAAGAACCATTGTACTCCACGGAAATCTTATCCTTCTCCGCCTTCTTGGTCGTAATCAAGATAACACCATGAGAAGCACGGCTACCATAGAGGGCTGAGGCAGCAGGACCTTTCAATACGCTCATCGTCTCGATGTCGTCAGGGTTGATGGCAGAGATACCATCACCGAGGTCATAGCCACCAGCTTCGCCAGCGCTGCCAAAGTTGGTATTATCCAAAGGCACACCATCCACCACGTAGAGAGGCTGGTTGTTGCCTGCCATTTCCGTATTACCACGAAGGAGCACGCGGGTAGAACCAGAAGCACCGCCAGCGGTGTTCTGCACGACGAGACCAGCCACCTTACCTGAAAGAGAGTTGATGACGTTGGTTTCCTTCGCCTTGGTGAGTTCCTCACCCTTCACTTCCTCCAAGCCATAGCCGAGAGCCTTGCGGTCTCG
>USQD01000059.1 GCA_900556795.1 uncultured Prevotella sp.
TATGCGGAGACGCATCTTGCATTAAAAAATCTAATTATGGAATAAGATATTAAGAAATGAAAGATATATGCAGTTTTAAATGCGAAAAGCCCCGGTATCTTGCCTTATCTTGTTAAGGATCAATACCGAGGCTTTGATTTATAGAGTAAATTGCCAATGGAAACGCATTGGATAGGGGGAGCGATTATTCATCGTTTTCGCCGGGCATAGGGGTTTCATCATTGATAGATGCTACCTGCTTGCTCCGCTTGGATGACTGCCGTGAAGCGGAATTGGTATCGCTCTTGTCAGTTCCGCTTACACTTCCCCCGATGTGCCTGCACCGTTGCAGAGAGAATCCCAGCCACTTTCAGGTGTGGCAATCTCATAACGGCCAAATGTTGTCGGACTGAGGGAACCGCTCAGTGTGACTACACGATCATCTTCTGGCTTCTTACCTGTATCACCCTTGATGTTACCGGAGTCATACTTGAAGTCGTGCTGCTTGTCATAAACGATGATGGATTTATCACCATCCTCAATGATGTAGCCACACTTGAGGTTATTGAGACCACGAGCCACATACGCAGAAGCGGCACTTACGCTCTCAAGAACGTAGTCCAAAGTCTGCTTAAAGCCCTTTCTGAAGCCCAAGTTTTCCCAGGTGTGACCCTGACCGCCATCCTGACACTCAAACTTGTAGAGACCCTTACCTTTCTTGAAGGACGCAGCTTTCAGCGCTGCATAGGTGTTCTTGCCTACCTCTGGTGAGAGAGGGGCAGCGAGCTCACTCTTGATAAAGACATATACGTTTACGCCAAGACCACCGAAGTTCTCCAAGCATTCGTTCTCGGAGAGAATATCCTTGATCTCTGGGCATGTTACATTTTCTGCCATAATTGTATCTTTTTTGATGATTAAACGAAATGGCGGCGGAAGCCATATTCCGCCAGGTCAGGCGACCGCCGCCGAGGATTTATAGAGGTTTGCCTTTTCCCGGTTGGACCAGCGATGGAATCGCTGGGAACGGGGGCGAGAGGGGGCTAACCTTTCTTGAAGAAGGCGGTGATACCCATGCTCATACCGGTGGCGGCGAACTGGATCTTCTTCTCCTTGCTGCCAGTGCTCCAGTGAGAGAATACATCGGTAGTGCCCTCTGCCTCCAGGGTAATAACCTTGTTAGTAGTTGTGGCTACTGGCTTAGTGTACTCTTCACCGTTTACCTTCACCTTACCATCGGTAACAGGAGAAGCATCCTCCATGGCGGTTGTTACCACAAGGTTAGAATTGGTGTAGTCACCAGCTACGTACTCTGCTGTTGCAAGGTTGCCGTCTGACATCGCAAAGGCGTATTTGAACGGATTGCGGATACCTGCGCCCTGAATTGACTGAATCTGGAACTGGATGTCGCGCATATCGTCATCGGTGCCCACCTTAACGCCTACGTAAGTCTTGTTACCCTCAGAGTCAACTGCATAGACGAAGTTCTTAGGGATGGTAACGTACATACGATCACCCTCACCGAAATCTGCGATAGGGCAGAGTGTTACACGAGAGAGACCTGGAAGCTTGAAGTTACCGCCGTCCTCGTACTCAACCTTGAAGTTGCCGTGGAACTTGTTAGCGTAACCTGCAGCGATGTACTGAGCTGTCAACTCGCTCATGTAAACGAGAACGTTCTGCTTGCGCAGACGGGCATCCCACTTCAGGTGCCATGCCAGGAAGTTGTCGTATGGAGTAGAGTCGTTGTTGTCAGAAGGCTCTGCGATTGACTCGCAAGGAATCAAGTTGCCGTTAGCCTCGCTGATAAGACCGTCCTCGATGTCGTGCTTAACACAGGTATGGAAGCCGTCGTACAACGCCATAGCCTGCTGTGAAGCTGGAGTGTCCTCATCACCCTTGTCAAGACTGATGTCACCATTCCACAAACAAGCGGTCAAGTTGTCGGCATAGTTGCTGAGGATAGTAGTAGCAGCCTCTGTAGCGAGAGGGTACTGACCATGTGCATCTGTACCGAATACTGTTTCGCAGTACTTGTCGATGTTATCAGTGTAATGATCCCAGGCCTGCTTAACTGTGATTGTACGTTCTTTCAGGAATCCTACCTCGCTGTTCACCTTAGTGTGAACGTCCTTACGGCGGGTGGTACCACCCTTGCGGAGCAGAATATGGATGGTGCGCTTATACTGAACACCGGAAACGATGTCGATACCCAAGCGGTCCATCTCCTCTGCATCGGTGTAACCTGGACCCATGAGGATTTCCTTAGTTACCTGCTCGGCTACGTGCTGCAAAGCAGTAGTGCCGATAAAATCTTTAGGAAGTGTTGCCATAATTTCAAATAATAATTAAAAAATGAATAAGAATGTTTTAACCTGAATACTTAGTGTTATCCTGATGCTGGAGGGGTTACTCCTCGCCTCGCTTGAAACGCTCGAAGGCTGCCTTGCGCTCGGCATTGGTCTTATACTTCGATGGGTCGAACTCACGGAGGTTCTGAGCCTTTGCACCCTCACCGTTATTCTGAGGTGCTGCACCCTGTGCTGGCTCCTCACCTGGGTTCTCATTCAGCTCGGCAATCTGAGCGTCTTTGTCGGCGATGGTCTGCTGGGCAGTAGCAAGTGAAGCCTGGGCAGTCTTCAACTCCTCATCTACCTTTGCCTTCTCTTCATCAGCCTTTGCCTTTGCATCGTTGAGGGCTTTGATGTCCCCATCGGCCTTAGCCTTTGCCTCTTTCAGGTTCTTGATTTCCTCGTCCTTCTGTGCGATGGTTTCAGCGAGCGCGTCGTGCTTTGCCTGAAGGTTGGCAAGGCTCTGCTCTGCTGTGGTGGCTTTCTGCTTGGCATCAGCCACAGCCTGCTCCTGCGATGCGAGATGAGCTTCGAGGGTATCGAGCAACGGGGCATTCATGAATGCGCCTTCCTCCTTTACCTCAATCTGCTGACCATCCTGCATACCGCAAGCGGCATTGATCTTTGGATAATTTGCCATATTGATTTGATTTTTGGTGTTTGTATGTTGATGATTTTCTTGTGCAATAGATGCAGATGCCTGCTCCGGCTCGTTCTCTTCCGGTTCTGGCTTTTGGATAGAAGCCTCTCGATTGATAGGCTCGGCTGTGCCGTTGTAGAGAGCGAAGCAACGCTGAACGCAACCCATAAAGGTAGACTGGTCGTCCATAAGGATTCCCTTCACGTCTTCAGCATTGAATACCTTACCTTTCAGATGAACATCCTCGATAGCGTTAGGACAGGCTTTCTTCACATCGGCTCTGAACTCCACGCCCAACTCGGCAAGCTCTTTTACGAGTTCCTTGTTGTCGTTCTTGTTGGCGATGTCGCGGTAAGCCTTATTCTTATCGAATGACTCCGGATCATACTCCTCGTGATAAGTCGCATCCGTGTATTTATCCTTTGAGCCATTAGCCAAAGTATAGAAGGCAGCCATCACGCCGATGGAACCAACCTGGTCTTTCGGATTCAAGTAATATCGCTCATCGCAAAGAGAAGTGATATACATACCTGCACTGGCACACATACCATCTACCAGGGCGATGACCTTCTGACCCTTGGAATGGGCATAGTCGATAGCAAGTGCATAATCGTTTTTAGCCCAAGCCGAACCGCCAGGAGTATTAATGATAAAAAGATGACCTCGGCAAAGCGGATGGTCAGCCGCACGCATCATCATATCGCGATGGTCGATAGAACCATAAGAGCAATATCCACCATTTCGGGTGATAGGACCATCTACGGTGAGAACCGAAACAAATGGGAAGTTCTGTGCCCGCTCATCCTCCTCTGGATAGTCGAGCTGATAGTTACCCTTCACCTGCTTGCCATCCTCGGAAATCTGATATTCCTCCGGATAGTAGGTGTTGCCTTCAGCATCCTCCGCAGTGACGAATCCACAAGTCCTTTCCAGTTTGGTAAACTCTGTATGAGTATTTAGGTTTTGCTCAATCGATTTACGAATGCCATGCACGAAATCGGGGTTCACCATCCACTTCTTCTCGGTCAGAATTTCGTATAGACCTTTCATTGTGGGTAATAAATTTTTAAAATAAATGTATGTTATCGTTATCCTGAATACAAATCTCCTTACCTTTTATTGCAAAAGAAGACTTTCAATATTTCTGACGGCAAAGGTAATGGAAATACACGGGCAAATAGGGACAAAATAAGCCTATATGCCGAAATAGCTAACTATACAAAACAAAAAACCCTGCGATCCTCACGGACGGCAGGGCAAAAATTAATGTAAAATACTTATGAATATATGTAATCAAAATCAGAAGTCTTAAAAACTGATTCTCCGGTAACTAATTAGGAAATCGTTATCGGAATAAACTCCGACATCGCCTGACAGGTAGCCGTAATGCTACGGCTCTCTGCATCGTTCTGAATGGTCACCGATGTAGTGATACTGAAGGAACCAGGCACCGTATGGCACAGATAAAGCGAGTCATCCTGCTTACGCAAGACTATATAATAGTCCTTTCCGTGCATATTCTTGATAATTTCTGGTATATTATCCTTTCCATCACGGATATTGGCGGTAATCTCGAATTTGAAGACAGTACCATTGCCAGCCTCCGAAGAGGTCTGCTTAGCTGTGATGCCATCAGATATTACATAATTGTCGCCTTCGCTGGTGGCAATATGGAGTGCTTCGCCAGCAAACTTGCAGCCATTAATCTGCAATACCAGCGGTATGCTGAATGGGATAGGAATGGAGCTTTCCCTTGCAGCATAAAAATAAGCGTCGGTTATTCCATCAAGAAATAACTCTCTGCAACTATCGGGTAAATTCATATCTTTTCCTTGATTTATCTGTTATTTAACATTTGTTATCTTATGAATTAACACCTATTATATAAGGTGTATAATCATAGCCACTGCACTTCATCAATGCGATTAGGCTTATCACGGCTGTCCCTATACTGCATATCCACGCAAGAATAGGACTTGAAGAAGCAGTGTTCCGTGCGGAACCACCTGCCAATGATGCGGCGCAACACGTCTTTCTCTTCCTCGCTGGCTTCTATGCCGTATCGCATTAAGTACCGCTCCAGCATGGCATTATGGGAGCGGGCGATAACCCTGCCTTTGGAGGTGCAAAAGTCGAAGGTGGATAGTGCCCATTCTACCAGACTGCGCTTAAAATCGTTGTTGAGCGAGACTACCAGGGCACGGATACCATGGGTATCAAGCGTAAAGGTAGGCTTTACGGGATAAACGGTATCGACAATCTCTACTTCGCTGGGCAGTCTGATGCAGAGGTAATCATCATGTGCGCCCTTACCATCGGTAAGGCGACCGTTGAGCTGCTGAACTTCCTGGAAGGTGAGCCAGCTTCTGGCATCACGGCGCATCATCACCTTGCCTCCTGCGGGATGCCTGCCCGTGAGCATATTGCACCATTGCTGCTGGGAGAAACAGCCGAGGTCGATGCGGTTGCTGCGGGCTGGGGCATTGATGAGCGAATTTCTCATGATGAAATGCTCGTGAGAGTAGTTGCTGAACACTACCGGCTCATCCTTTGCCAGGGTGAGCTTGGGATCGCGGTGCCGGAAAAACTGGCAGCGGGAGGTGGGGAGACGGAGATAGATATTTGACATTTTTTTACTTTTTCAAGGCGATGCCTTTCTGCTGGGCATAATTTAGCATAATGGCATCGGTAATGTAGAGGAAATACTTCTGTATGCTGTTGCCTTCCTTCGGACGTGGTACCAGCTTGTCGAGCTTGACAGTCTGCTCCTCGTCTAGGTTGGCGATGAGTTTCATGCCGTCGATATAGCAGCCTCCTGATTCCGTCTTGGCGATGAAGCTCTCGTTGAAAAAGCCTTTCTTGTCGAAAAAGAGATTGAGGGCTTCCACCATCTGATCCTGAGTGAAGCCAGGAAGCTGAGGGTGCAGCTTGCGGCGTTTCTCCGAATAGGTCTTCATGCGCTTCCCCACATAGGCACTGATGCTGTTTGCATAGTCGCAGTAAAGGTCATTGTCCTTACTGTTGATGTCCTTTGTTCTTGCGAAATTGAAGAAGCCCTGCATCTGTTTCAATACCTGCAGTACGCTGTCAAACTGGTTGAAATCAATGCGTCCTCCAAAGATTTCCTTCATATTTGACTTCACATCTATCACGATACGCTCCAGGGTGTCCGCGAGGAAAGTAACCTTATCCAAATCAATGGAGAGCTTGTCAACATTGTCCTGCATTCCAGGCTTGCTGTAGTCCACATAGTAGCGGAGCAACTGGCCGAAGTTGAGGAAATCGTAGGATTCATCACTTCGCAGGTTTACCTGCACAAGCAGGGAGTACATATTCATCGACAGCTTCTTGTCCTTCTCCTGGATGGCTCGGATAATCGATGCCATCTGTGGCGAGTTCTGCGGAATGCGGCTGGCTGCACGCACGAGTTCGTTGCGGTTGCGCACAGCTTCAGCGAAATCAGGATTGGAAAAAAGACGCTCCAATGCCTCTGTATATTTTTCAGCAGGAACATCCTTAAAGTTAAAGGTATAGATGGTAGGGAGGTTTCTGATTTGAGCCTCACGCTTGGCCATCGCTTGCTGCTGTTGTTTCTTGTTTTTTGTTCCCATTGCTTTTTATTTGTTCTGTTCTATTACAGTTTCTGTATGTAAGCCAAATCCGCCCTTTCAGGGCGTTCTTGAACTACATACGGAAAGTTCTATTTACCATAATGGTCGTTAGAAATAGTGAGTAGTGATTATCGCTTGTCACCTTCGCCAGCTATCACTTGGCGTTCCTTGCGTGATGCGTTCCCAGCGATGGAATCGCTGGGGACGAAGGCTTATCTTAAAGATTTCTTTTGAGCCTCGAACATTTCCATTCTCTCGCTGATGATACGGTTGATCTCGAAACCTATCTCCTTAGCGTTAGGATGCGCCTTGCCGGTAGTTTCTCTGAAGCGGAGGTCTAAGATATGCTGCCACTCGGCGATAGTGTATGTATAAGCTACCACCGTATAGGTATCGAGAGGGAGAATGCCGCGGGCATCCTGCGGCTTCAATCCCGACTTCAGCAATCGGCGATAGAGCCAGTCGGAAATCTTGCAGCCGGAGAGATAGAGGAACTTCTGCCAGCGGGTACCCTCATGCAACCAGTGGGGACGGGCAATCTGCACGCCACCTTTCTTTTCGAGGTTCACGTAGCGGGTGCTCTGCTCACTGATGCTATTAGGTGATGTGCGGTTCAACTCACGGCTGGTGCTAATCTGTGTGGTAACAACCAGCGTCATACGGAGAAAATAGAGGGCTTTCTTGAAATCATATTTCAGCGCCTTCTCGATAAACTCATCTTCCTTCACATTGAATGGAGATAGCATTTCAAGAATATTTCCATGCTCGCAGAGAAACTGCATATTACTGCTGATCCATACCTTCTTTTCCTGCACTGCATAACTGATGTAAGGCGATGCAACAAGAAAAGACCAAAGATACTTCGGCAGTTTACTGTCATTCTTCACGAAGAAATAGAGGGTGCCATGGCGGTACATGGAGCGATGACCGCTCTCCCAAAAACGGTTGGCTAACTTTACTGCCTGTTCTTCCAGAAAATCTTCTTTCTTGTCTTCAGGAAGATTCTCGTCAGGCTGCTTACCTTTGCTCTTGTAGCAAATTCTGCCTACTCGTGCAATCTGTTGTGCGGCGGTCTTCTGAGGCCACCACTCAACACCAGGAATTATCATTTTCATATTGTTTCTTATTTGATGTTTTATATATTAAAAATCTATTACACCATCCCGATACCGCTGGGAGACAAAGGTAAAAATATTGCTTATCTGGGATAAGACTCTCGCCGCCTGGTAGCCAGATAGAAATCATCATCCTTATG
This sequence comes from uncultured Prevotella sp., assembly GCA_900556795.1. Taxonomy (GTDB): domain Bacteria; phylum Bacteroidota; class Bacteroidia; order Bacteroidales; family Bacteroidaceae; genus Prevotella. The sequence continues at coordinate 7,837 of USQD01000059.1, forward strand.
CAGCTTGCCGGGTCCGTACTGGAACGATACTGGATATTTCATTTTATACCTTACTTCAAAGCATGGTTGGGTATGCCCAATTCCTGCTCTCTTATCTTCTTGGCTACGAACACAACGTAGTCCCAAAGATGGAACATCGTGCGGTTGTTGGGTATCACATAGTCATAGCTGTTGAAATCAATCTTTACGCGATATTGGTCTCTATCGGTACGTTCCTCAGAGATACCACGCTTCTTCAAAGTTTCCGGCTTTGCCGAAACATAGACGGTGATGATCTTAGCCTTCGGGCAGCGCTCCATCAGTTCCATCAGTCCTTTCTCGTCGATGACGTAAATGGCGGCACCCGCTACCTGCTTCTTCTCCGTCCAATACTCATAATTTCCGTATCGGGTATAAGCCAGCATTTCGCTTTTAGGAACGTTGCATTCCTTGACAAAATGATGCTCCTTACCGTCAACTTCACCTTCCCGCATCGGACGGGTAGTGTATGAACAGATCACATCATATCCCAGGATGGCAGACAACATGTTTGCTACCGTGTCCTTGCCAGCCCCAGAGGGCCCAATAATCGTTATCAATTTCATAATTTATCATTTTACTTGATGGGTTGTCATCACCATGCGAAAATCTCCATATCTCACCAGCGATGGGTATTTCTGCAACACAACCTTTCTCAGATTACCATAATCACCCATATTAACTACATATTTCTTCAGTCCAAGATCGAAGTTGCAGGTGAAATCCAAATTAATCTGACGGATGAACTTTTCACCCCCCCCGAAACCGGACATTACATCAAACACTACTTTCATCCATCGCTGACCTTTCTGGTCGAGCCATGACCCCTTGGGGATTTTTACTTTTCTTTTTGCCATAATCTTTAATCTTATATGTATTAAAATTCTTTTTTCTGCTTGTGGACCAGCGATAGAATCGCTGGGAACGGAGGCGAGATAATGGAATTAACCTCGCTCTGCCCATACTTGCCGCAGAATGGAGTGATACTCTGCCTCACCAAGATTCTGCTTGCAGACGTGGATGAGGTAATTGTAACTCACGGTAGTGCTTCTGCCTAGCTGCCGCCACTTCTGAGATGCCTGGGCAGCGTTGTACTTCCGGCTGCAGGCTGAAAGCTCATGAAACAGACGTTCGCCGTATGGGTGTGCCTTCAATGCCCAACCTGCCTTCGTCCACTCATCGTAGCTTTCCGTGATGTTGATGTTTCGGCTCACCAAGGCTTTTACGATAAGTTCGATGATGCGGTCTTGCGTGCGAGGATCATTCCAGAAGGCTCTGTTGTCGCTGCCGCCGTAAGCGCTGGAGGCGTTACTCTGCGGCTGCCGATACATCGGTCTTTCTTGTGGTATCACCTGCGGTTCATCTGTCGCCAAACCTTGGTATGGCTGCACATGAGTATTAATATAGATGTGGTCGGCATCATCCCACGAGGCGAAACGCACACGACCGATATTGCCACATTGCTTGTCGAGCACAATGCCCAGGGCGGCATATTCCTTGAGGATAGCCTTGAACTGCTCCTTATGCCTGTCGGGATAAGCCAGGCGAACCAGTCCGAAATATCCAGTACCCGAACAGGAACGCATCAGCAAGCCTATCTCCGGACGGAAGCGGGCCACCATGCGGATATTCTCAAAACTGGTAAGCTGCTGATTGTCCTGAAGGTCGATGTCGATAGCGAGCCATCCGGTATGCTGCTGAAGATGTGTTTCACGGCGTGAAACCATTACCCGCTGGCCGGGATGGGTCAAACTCTCGTCTTCATAAAGACTGAAGAGACCGCTCAGTGTGGCACCTGGAAGCATCTTCTTCGTTTCGATATACTCCGGCATCTTCTTCGCCTTGCTGCCATACTGCTGTCGCATGGCTCTCAGCTTCTCTACATACGGCTTCCATCTATCCGTCAGACAGAACTCACGGATAGACATCTGCTGAATGCACTCGCCCGTCTCTCTATCGACGAAGCGACCGTAGGCATCGGTTGCAGACTCATAGATGGAACATATTTCCTCAAACATACCTTACATATATTAATTATACTAAATCTGCTGCAAAGATACAAAAATAAATCGAAAATAGTATAGGTTGGCTATATTATATTTGAAATAAGTTATATTTTT
>USQD01000060.1 GCA_900556795.1 uncultured Prevotella sp.
TTTTTTCAAGCAGAAGACGGCATACGAGATTCCGAAACGTGACTGGAGTTCAGACGTGTGCTCTTCCGATCTACAGTTATTATTATCAATTTCTTTTTCATAACCGTCATAAAAGAAAATGTGACCGCAATGTCAAACGAGTGGCATCACGGACACGGATAATAGTTGAGAGTTTAATGAAAGATAGTATGCAGAAACATTGTTGATGCACGGACAAGCCCTTGCGCTATCGAATACGATGCGAATGCCGTTGGTTTTAATCTTGTCGAAACGAAGGATACGCTTGTAGCTGATTGTCGTTGTTTCTTCCTTTTGGTTGAGCTTTACTAAGTTATTGCCTTGCAAGTAAAAGTCAGGATATACACGTTCTTCTGTATTTTTGATTAATACTACAATTCTATGCAATAAATTCAATATCCAGTAGTTCTTTAGTTATAACATAAAAGCAAAACAATATGAAAGAATCAACAAAACAAGGTTACAAACCGCCTTAAAATTTAGCTGGGCTTATCAGAGGATAATTCCCTTTTACATCTTTGAAACATTTTCCATACTTCGACATACAGTGCCTTGTTCGTGTCACCGACACGGAGGGCAATGTAACGACCTCTACTTACGACATGGGTGACCGCCGTACTGAGGTGAACCATCCTGCAAGCGGCATCACAAGTTTCACTTATGATGCGCTCGGCAATGTGCTGACCAAGCAGACTGCCAACCTTGCAAAGGAAGGCAAGTTCATCACCTACGATTACGACTATCAGCGTCTGACGGGTATCAACTACCCAGATCATCCGGAGAACAACGTGAAGTATTACTACGGTGGCCGCAACGCCTCTCAGAACCGTATCGGTCGCTTGATGCTCCGTGAGGACGGAACAGGTGCCATTGAATACTTCTATGGCAAGATGGGCGAGGTGACAAAGACCCGCCGCACGATGATTGTGCCTAACCAGGCGATAGCAACCTATGTGACGCAATGGACTTACGACAGCCACAACCGTCTGTTGGAGATGATTTATCCTGATGAGGAGAAGATTACTTACTCTTACAATCTCGGTGGTCAGCTTGAAAAGGTTCATGGCTACAAGTCATACGGCTACGATTATGTAAGCAAGATTGGCTATGACAAGTTCGAGCAGCGCACATACTTGAAGTATTGCAACGGTGCTGAGACCTTCTACACTTACGACCCACAGCGTCGCAGATTGCAGAACCTTACGGTGAATAGTGGTGGCAACACCATTATGGATAACGCTTACACTTACGATGCGGTGAGCAATGTGCTCAGCGTGCTAAACGGTGCGTCAGTTCCACAGAGTGGAAAGGCTGGCGGACAGATGGCGCATACCTATACATATGATGCCATCTACCGTCTCGTTAGTGCAACTGGCGAGTTATTTCATCGAGAGAAGTAGAGCTGTTTTGGGCAACAACAGAAAGTCCATCAGTCTCACTACCTGCATACTGGATGCGGCGTGGATCTGAGCCGTAAGAGTCGAAGTCACCAATCTTGGAAACGACACGCTGACTACCTATATAGATATGCTTTGTATAGCGACATTCATCTTGTAGTCGCACCTATTTTCTGGACAAAATGCAGGAGAAGTTGAATGAGAAAATGCGGAGGGATGATGAATTGGAGAGAATGAGGAGATGAAAATGCAAAGCACCATTGGCTATAAAATGTGTAACCAATGGTGCTTTGTGAATCGTTATAGAATTTTCGTTTCAAAGAAATTCTTTATCTTGTATATACCTATATCATGCTTATAGCGTCCGAACAGAAGTTGTGGATTGACATTGTGTTTGTCTGCTTCTGTCTGAATATATGGTGCTATTTTATAAGGTACAACATCACGAGTCCTTGCCATGAACTTTTTCCACTCCGCATTTGGTAGGGTCGCATTTAAAGCAAACTCGTCAGCCTCAGACTCCTCGATGTTCTTCTTGTCCTCCATGAGATTAATCATTGCCTTACCATTTTGGGTAAGGTGCTTGAATACATGACCGACCTCATGTAAAGTGGTGAAAGCAAAATTGTCAATGGAAGCTATTCTCTCAGTGATGACAATCGTTGGTGTATCTCCTATCCAAAAGGACATCCCATCAACAGGAACTTGCCCAACCTTATTGACTACAAGAAAACGAATGCCATACTTGTTAAGAACCTCTTGGGTTTTGTTCACCGTATTCTTGTTTTCTTTAAACACATTGTTCAACTCTCTTGCCAGCATCTCTGTATCTGCCCCCTTGTCAAATGGGCATAAAGTTGAATCATCATTTTTAGAGAGATGATAGCAATAATATTTCCAAGATAGAATGTCCACGGGATTGGTTTTCACCTTTTCTGACTTGCGGTAATAAGAAAGTTCCATCTCTTCTGCCTTCAAGCCAAAGAAATCATCCAAGTTATCCACGGAAAAGACCTCGAAGATGCGTTTTACATCCTCGATGATGTTTCCTCTAACGATACCGGCTTTTCTGAAAAAGGGAATTGATACTTGGTCTTTGAGTACATTCCAAATCTCAAGCATTTTAGTCTGCAACACAACCCTTTCGCTCTGTTTGGCGCAATCCAATTCGTATTGCGTCTGGATGTTCATGAGATATGTCGCAGAAATGCCGAGAGCGTTTTCCAACAACAATGCCATTTCAGGTGTCAGAGAACGTTTACCTTTTATGACATCATTCAGAATGGATTTCTGTATGCCAGTGAGTTCGGACAATTCGCTCTGCTTCATATTACGAGCAGACAATTCGTCCTTAATCACCTCGCCCACATGAGTTGCCTCAAATGGGACTGCCTGATTGAAACTAAACTTAGTCATAATGATGTGATATTTCAATTAATTCTATTTCGGTAATGATAATACTGCCATCGGCAGGAGAGCTTTGGAAAATCAATCGCCAGACATCATTGCATCTTACGGATTCTTGATCTTTTCTGTCTCCGTGCAATCTTTCGTAGCGCAAGCCATAATCACGCATAATGTCTTCAATTCTTGTTGCAGCTCTCATTTTGTTGACAGCCTTAACATAACCCTTGATTGCGGCTATAGGAAGTCTTTTATACTTCTTGTCAGATGTCTTTCCATTTTCGAACAGTTCCAACAAAGCCTCGTCTTCACTTGTTATGTTCATATATTATTCAGCCATGTTATTTTTATCTGTGTGCAAAATTACAATAAATATTTGGTATAAACAAAAAAAGTCCCGCAGATTTCGCAAATTACGCCAATTATTCCCTATTAAGAATAAAAAACAGCATAATCTGCGAAACTGCAGGATCAACTTATAAAATCAACTATTCAAATGTATGTTTCTGTCTAATAGTCTCGTTCGATGAGTTCGAGACACATACGGGTGTTGTGATAAGGACATTTCCAGAAACCAGCCTTATCATCTACAGTATTAACTGTGCCATCTTCGAGGATAGCCCAGTGCCACTCACCGTTTCTGGCATCCATCAGATTCTTTGCCACATAATTCCAGCCCTGGATGGCAACCAGCAGATTCTCCTCGGTACGGAAATACTGGTACAGATCGATATGACCGATGATGTTCTCACACTGCACCCACCACTGGCGCTGCAGATCGAACTTATCGCCATCCTTCCAATGCTCATAAACCATACTGCCATCAGGACGCAAGCCTTCATCGGCAGCCTCAGCAATGCGACGGATAAGGCGTTCTATTTGATGAAGAACCTCCTTATCACCCAATACGAGGGCGGTCTCATGGAGTAACCAGGATGCCTCGATGTCATGACCGTAACTCTCTATATTTCTCTTGCCCTCCCACTCATCATTGAAGAAGAGGTCGAGGTGATAAGTTTCCTTATTGAGCAACTTATCGGTGAAGATATCGAGAAGATTGCGGATACACTTCTCCAGTTCCGGCGTCTTCCAAACTCGATAGAGGTTGGTATAAGGCTCAATGATATGGAGATGGGTATTCATCGTGCGGGAACCATTCTCGTCCTTATCCGAGAGACGCATGTCGGCAATCGGATTCCACTCACGGGTCAAAGCTTCGATATAACCATTGTTCTTGGCATCAAAAGCATGCTTCTCGATGTCATGATACAGAGAGATGGCAATATCCAATGCTTCCTGATCGCCTGTGGCACGAGCATACTCCGAGAAACCATAGATGGCAAAGCCTATGGCATAGGTCTGCTTCTTGGTATCGAGCGGATTGCCCTTGCAATCTACGCTCCAGTAGATGCCGCCATATTCCTTGTCCAGGAAATAATCACGGACATATTCCTTGGCGCGAGTGGCAGTCTCCAGATACTCCGGTTTCTTCAACACACGGTAGGCAGCAGAGAACGCCCAGAGAATGCGGGCATTCATCACAGCGCCTTTCTCGGCTTCCGGGTGTACCTGGTCGTTGCCATCTACACGTCCGTAGAAGCCACCGTTTTCTTCATCTTTCACTTTGTGAATCCAATAGTTGAGGATGTTGTTCTCCAAGACATCCTTCATTGTTTCTTTCAAGTTTTCCATTTTCCTATAGTGATTATTAGTCGTATTTCATTCTACTTCTTGATAGGGAACTTCCAGGAAAGTACCATCAACAGGAAAGCTATGACAGCTGGGAAGAGTGAGAAGAGTGACCATACCATCGTGAGCACAGAGTCGGTGACACTGGCAGGATCAATCATCGTATTACCCATACTGTCTGTAATCATGTTGGCACCTGCCCAACCCAGGAAAAGGGCGATAAGAGAACCGGAAATGGCGGTACCAAACTTCTGACTCATCGTACCTGATGAGAAAATCAAACCAGTAGCTGAGGTTCCGAAATGCTCGGTATGATAGTCGGCAACATCGGCATACATAGACCACATCAATGGCGAATAGATACCGATACCTACAGAGGTCAGGACAACCAAGGCAATCATCACCCAGATATAAGCTGGATCCATTGGGATGAAGAAGAATGCCACGGAGAGAATCAGACAGAGAACGGCTGCCCAGAAGAAAGCCATGCGCTTGCTGCCTACCTTACGGGTAAACCAAGGAGAAACACCTCCGAAAATCATACAGGTTACCTCACCGAATGCCATGAATACGGTATAGTTGATAATCAATCCCTCGATGGTTACATTGCCATGCAGACAGTAATCGAACATATATCCAGCTACGGCATAGCGGAAACCGTTGAAGAAGTTGGTGCAGACTGCAATGGCAGTCATATAGAGCCATGCCTTGTTGTGAACGAGGTCAGCAAACTGCCAGAAAGAGAACTTCTCTGCACGCTTTGGCTTGAGACGTTCCTTGGTGAGGAGTCCACAAGCCAATGTCATCACGGCAGCAATGATACCGAGTACGGCACCAATGACAGCATACTGATGAGCAGCATTTCCTGAAGAAGAACGGTTTTAATTCTGTCCGCATCCCAGTTACCTGGTTCCAGCACATGAAGGAAGACGGAACCGTGGATGAAGCCTGGATGAACAGAATACAGGAAATCGTAGATTACGTGATTGACAACGGTATGTACTGCATCCTCAATGTTCATCATGACACTGGTGCAGACAGTGACGATGTCAAGCACTGGATCAAGGCTGATGAAGCCAACTACAAGGAGAACAAGGAGAAGTTTGAGTATCTCTGGACACAGATAGCCACCCGCTTCAAGAACTACGACCAGCACCTGGTATTTGAAGGATACAATGAAATGCTTGATGCCAACAACACCTGGAATGCGCCTAAGGATGCAAGCAGCTACAAGGGCTTGAACGGTTATGCCCAAAGCTTCGTGAATGCAGTTCGTGCCACTGGTGGCAACAACGAGACCCGCAACCTCATCGTCAATACCTATGCAGCAGCTAGCGGAGACGAGGTTTTGAACAACCTCTCTATCCCTACCGACAAGGTAGAAGGTCACATCGCAGTAGAGGTTCACACCTATGCTCCATGGGACTGGTTTACCAAAGGCAAGTGGGATGCTTCCTGCAGCAAGGAAATCGCTGATATGTTCACCCGGCTGAACAGCAAGTTCATCAGCAAGGGCATTCCTTGCATCATCGGTGAATACGGTACTCACGGAAGCAAGAGCGTCAGCAAGAACAGTTCTGCCAGCGAGATTCAGGCTGCTGCCGACCAGGCTGCCGACATCGTGAAGCAGGCAAAGGCTTACGGCGTAGCGACCTTCTATTGGATGAGCATCTTCGACGGTACAGACAGAAGTGTGCCACAGTGGACCTTGCCTACCGTGGTGGAAGCTATGAAAAAGGCTTATAACGAATAAAAGACATGAGAATCAGATATTTCTTATTGATTTTAGCAGCACTCGTGGCTTTCTCATCCTGCGGTGAAAAGAAAAAGAAATCGTATGATGAGATTGCCATGAGCGGTCTTACTACCCGCACAGAGAATCTGAAAACCAACCTCAAGGCTTTCGCCAACAAGGGAACCCTCATCGGACAGATGTACGGCACCCTGAGCGGAATGGGTTGGAACAGATGGGAATGCGATAGCGACCGCTGCGACATGAAGGCACTCTGCGGTTACCGACCAGCAGCCAACGGTTATGAACTGGGCGGCATCGAGAGCGGAAAGCAGCAGAATGCAGACGGAGTTCCATTCAAGGCAATCCGGGAAGATGTGCTCAATCACTTCCGCAAGGGAGGCTTGCTCATCATGAACTGGACAATGCCGAATTATAATGCGGATGAAGACAAACTGGAAGAATATACCCAGCAAGTAGCCAAATATCTTGATACCTTGCAAGATGGTTACGGCATCAAGGCGCCGGTGGTTCTCAACCTCCTTCCGATAGACGGCAAGGCATGGTACTGTCAGTTAAGTGCGGAAGATTACATAAAACTCTATCAAAAGATACAGGATCTCTTATCAGATGAGGAAGTAACGAATGTGGTTTACGGTTATTCTGAGACCTACCAGCCAGGCAAGAACCTGATGGAACGTTATCCAGACCACAACATCGATGTCATCAACATCACTTATTTCCAGTCTAAGGATGTCATCAATCTCCCACTCTACCAGAAGAGCATCAAGGACATCGTGGCTCAGGCATTGCCTTTTGCACAAGAGCACAACAATGCGTTTGGTATGACAACGGGCATTGAATCCATCGGTGATTCCAGCCTCTTCTCAGATGTTCTTCTGCCGGAATTGAAACAGCATCATATCGCTTACCTGATGTTCGGCAGAAACGCAGGAGAACCTATCAATGAGCATTACTACACTCCTTATCCTGGAGTTTCCAATAGTAAGACCCATGGTTTCATGGAGTTGGTAAACGATGAAGTGAGTGTGTTCCTGGAAAAGCTGAACGGCTTGTATTTGGAACATTAAGACGTAAAGAAACTGAAAAAACAAACGCAGGCAAAGTGGATTTGCCTGCGTTTATTTTTTCCTCACGATGGGTCTGAAAATGCGTCCCGACGCAGCAGTTACTACGTCGAGGACGTAAGTTTTCCAACATCGGGACGTAAAAAGCGCTACGTCGGGACGCATTTTAAAGGGCTAGGTAGCATCATGCAAACTGGGCAGCTGCCGCTAAAATCATAACTATCTTTCTCATGTTAATTATATAAATTGTTATAGTTCTATGTAGTTATGGTGCAAAGATAAAGAAAAAACGGCGCACACCAAAAAATGCATCAAAACGTAGCATTTTATACGTTTTGATGCATCATTATTAAGTTTTCTGATACTTTTTCTTCACTGCCATTCTTTTACCCTTTCCGAAGAGAATGAAAGGCTATCAGTCCCTTCATTGGGGCTCTTAATATGAGAGCAATCTTCAGGTGATGTTCATCTTCCATCACGTTTCTGAGAGGCGATTCGAAATAGTGGGCAATGCTTCCCACAAACCCTACTTCCTGATTTTCGCCCAAAGAAGCATCCCAAGCTTTCACTCCCGACGTCAACCTGCTGATGTCCTCAACGCTAGCCTTCACATAATCAATATAAGGAACTAGATTGCTACGGTAAAACAATTCAAAGCTACTTAATATCATCCGGTAGAGCGCCATGGCTTCGTTCAGCTCATCGCTACCGTTTTCATGTTTCTCTCCCTCGGCTATCTGCTGGGAAATGAAAGGACAGGTAGAAGCCAGAAAGCGATTGGCTAAAGGCTCTTTATATACCTTATTAATAATAGTAGGGTAATCAAGTCCTGACCATGCCAGATATTTCTCCTTGAGAGAAGCAGGAAGTGTTCCCTTGAAGATACCATTCAGAAACAGCTTACCCAATACAGCTCCACTACCCTCATCCCCCAGGATGTAACCCAGCGGCGGAGTATTCATAACGATGTCCTTTCCATCATAAAGACAACTGTTGGCACCTGTACCCAAGATACAGGCAATACCCGGTTTATCACCAAACAGAGCACGAGCAGCACCCAACATATCACCTTCCACTTCTACCCTAGCTTCCGGGAAAGACTGCTGCAACAAGGACTGCATACGAGGTTTCATCGCCTCAGTTACACCACTGCCATAAAAGAACACTTCCTGAGGCTGCTCGTTCAACACTAGTTTATCACAGAGAATCTGCAATATATCAGCATCACTCTGATGAATCGGATTGATGCCTTGAGTATTACAAGTCATCAACACATCCCCCTGGTCACTTATCAATGCCCAATCGGTCTTGGTACTACCACTATCTGCTATCAGTTTCATCTTCGACTATTCTATTAATCAATACTATTTCTTCCTTAGAACATTCATCCAAGTAACGTCTAAGACACTGCAAATTTACAGAATTTCATTGAAATATCATCATAATAAATTGAAAAAGATACGCCCCAAAGGATAATATCTCAAAAAAGGTTCATGAATCTTTGCTTTTCTCTTCTTTTTTTAATAACTTTGCAGTCAATAACAATAAAACACGTATAATTATGGCAACATTCATAGCAGGACCATGCGTCATCGAGTCGATGGAACTACTGGACACAGTAGCTCAGGAACTCGTTCGCATCAACCAGAAGTTAGGAACCGACATTATATTCAAAGCATCATTTGACAAGGCAAACCGAACCAGCATCCACTCTTTCCGTGGTCCTGGTATGGAAAAGGGTCTACAGATGCTCAGCGATATCAAGTCAAAGTATGGACTTCGCATCACCACAGATATTCATGAGAGTTATCAGGCTGAGGCTGTAGGCAAAGTATGCGATATTCTCCAGATACCAGCCTTCCTCTGCCGACAGACCGATCTTTTGGTTTCAGCTGCTAAAACGGGTAAGATTGTCAACATCAAGAAGGCACAGTTCCTGAGCGGAAGAGATATGAAATATCCTGTAGAAAAAGCCTTGGACAGCGGTGCCAAGGAAGTGTGGCTCACAGAGCGCGGCAACTGCTTCGGCTACAATAATCTCGTAGTAGACTTCCGCAACATTCCAGACATGAAGGAGATTGTTCCTAATGTCATCATGGACTGCACTCACAGTGTGCAGCGACCAAGCGCTGGCGATGGCAAAACCGTGGGCGACCGCAAGTTCGTACCAGCCATGGCTATGGCAGCAAAGGCATTCGGCGCGACCGGTTACTTCTTTGAGGTACACCCAGACCCAGATCAGGGAAAAAGTGACGCTGCCAATATGCTGGAATTAGACAAGCTGGAAGGTCTCATTGCAGATTTGCTCGCTTAACAAAGTATATTAATTAACTTGCCTAAGTATATTAATTAACTTGTCTAAGTATATTAATTAACTTGTCTAAGTATATTAGTTTACTTGTCTAAGTATATTAGTTTACTTGTCTAAGTATATTAGTTTCATTCAATAAATAACATTTATTTTAGAAAATAATGAATCACAAGTTAAACAATATTGA
>USQD01000061.1 GCA_900556795.1 uncultured Prevotella sp.
GTATTCATGTGTACACGTACACACCTATCCATGTATATATGTATTCACGTCCACATGAATACATTTTAAAAGAGGAATACCATTATATTATAATAAGGTGGAAGGGAGGGAAAATGAAGGTTGATGCTGTGAGCCAGTGCCCTTCTCGACGAATGGACATGCGGTAGTGTCAAACTGATTAAGTGGGAATCGCTTGCGTCACACCTACTCAGTTTGTAAGCAACCGCATGTCGTTTCGTGGGCACCTTCCGACTGAGGGACTTTGCACTTACGTTATGCTCTGCTGACATAAATGCAAAGTCTATCAGGTGGAACTCCAGTAGCATTCTTCATGGTGCGGGGCGAAGCATTATCATCTTGTTTATAAAAATGCAAATCTATAAAGTCCTGCTACTCATCATGGTATGAGGGCTTCAAGTTGTATTCATGTGTACACGTACACACCTATCCATGTATATATGTATTCACGTCCACATGAATACATTTTAAAAGAGGAAGACCATTATATTATAATAAGGTGGAAGGGAGGGAAAATGAAGGACGATGCTGTGAGCCAGTGCCCTTCTCGACGAATGGACATGCAGTAGTGTCAAACTGATTAAGTGGGAATCGCTTGCGTCCCACCTACTCAGTTTGTAAGATACCGGATGTCGTTTCGTGGGCACCTTCCGACTGAGGGACAATGCACTAACGTCACGCTCAGCTGACATAACTGCAAAGTCTATCAGGTGGAACTCCAATAGCATCCTTCATGGCGTGGGGCGAAGCATTATTAGGGAAAATCAGCCGATTATCACTATAAGGATATCGCAATAATGATGAAAGGAACAGTGCCAAGACCTTTTATGAAGCAGGAGCAGATAACTATTTAACAAAAAACTTAAAGTTCTCTGCAGAGTATGCACTTATCAATGTCCGGACTTTGGACAAACATAACTATAGCTTTAAAAATGCAGAAATATATTAAGTTTTAAATTTTATCTAACAGGAGGAAAATTCCTCCTGTTAGATAAAATTTAAAGAAGACCAATAAAATCTGCCAATGCTTTTAAGAATCTTGAATAAATGACTTTGTCTGGCTTTTCAGATAATCCATGTCTCTATCATATACTTCAATGTTATCACACCTTCGTAACACCTATGAACGGATTGTAACAGAGATGTTATCCTATATTCATCAGAGAGTAACTGGGCTGAAATAATATCGCTATAATTTTGCACCTGAAATATTTAACGGTATTAAAATGAAAAATTTTGTAACATTATTGCTGTCTATAGCATTGTCCTTACCTATGACAGCTTGCTCGGAAAAGAGCATCAACGCTGATATTGAAGGGTTCAGCAATCACAAGAAAGAACAGAGCAATATTACGGGTAAAGTTACCTGTGGAGGTAAGGCTATTGCCAATGCTGTGGTTTCTGACGGTGTGGAAGTTGTGAAAACCAACGACAAAGGCGAATACAGTTTCCTGTCAAAAAAGAAATATGGCTATGTCTTCGTTTCTATCCCATCCGGATATGAAGCAACCATGGTAGGAAACCTGCCACAGTTTTTCAAGCATCTTTCCAGCAAAGATACTAAAACAACTGAAAAGATAGATTTCTCGCTCAACAAGGTTGATAATCAGAAACACGCTGTCCTTGCCATGGCTGACTTCCATTTGGCAAAACGCAATAATGATATCAACCAGTTTGAAAGTGTAGCTGCTGATATCAACCAGACCGCTCAGGAATTGCGTGCTCAGGGATATAAAGTTTATGGCATCAGCCTGGGGGATGAGAGTTGGGACGGATTCTGGTATTCCAACAATTATGGCATCAAGGAAACTTTCCGGGAACTGCAGAAAATAGAGATTCCTTTCTTCCATTGCATGGGAAATCACGACAACGATCCTTACTTCCCTGACGACAGAAAGGCTGAAGATGAATGGATTAAGATCTGCGGACCGGTATATTATTCTTTCAATGCCGGTAATGTACATTATATTATTATTGATGACATACAATATCTTAATGCTGGTGCATCGCAGGGAACCATCGGAAAGCGCAATTATAATGAAACTGTCATTCCTGAGGAACTCGCATGGCTGAAGAAAGACCTTGCTTCCATCCAGGATAAGAACACCCCTATCATGGTAGCTACCCATGCTCCTCTCTATGGTAATCCAAAACTGGGTGGTAATCAGGAAATTGATGATGATAACCTGCAAAACACGGGTGAGATAGAAACCCTGTTTGCAGATTTCTCCAATGTCCACTTCCTTTCCGGACATACACATGTCAACTATAATGTTCAAAAGCGAAACAATATCCGTGAACACAATACTGCTGCTATCTGTGCTACATGGTGGTGGACGGGAAAACTGTCTGGCAATAATACTTGTACCGACGGAACTCCAGGAGGTTATGGCGTATATCTGTGGAACGGCAAACTGGCAGAATGGTATTATAAAAGTAGCGGTTTTGATAAAAAATACCAATTCAGAGCCTACGATCTCAACACTACTTACATTGCTCCAGAAGTATATGCTCCTAAATATCAAGAAGATATGAAGATATATGCACAGGGATATGATGTAAAGAAAAGCAATAATGAAATCCTGCTGAATATTTGGAATTATCAGCCTGACTGGAAGATAGAAGTAACCGAAGAAGGAAAACCGCTTGAGGTAACCCGCATGGAAGGTTATGATCCGCTTCACATTATTTCTTACGATGCCAAGCGCATCAATGCTGGAGGTAAAGCAAAGGTTACCTTCCCATCCACCCCTACTGCACACCTTTTCAAAGCAAAGGCTTCGAAAAGCAACAGTACAATAAAGATCAAGGTAACTGACAACTTTGGTCATGTCTATACGGAAGAAATGAAAAGACCAAAAGCATTCAACGTAAATATCAGATAATGTAGCACATAAATTCAAGAAGATATGAGACATTTTAAAAAGAGTTTGGGCTGTCTTGCCCTTGTTTCCATGGGAGGTCTTACTCCCGCAATGGCACAGATGGCTCCACGTGACTCAATTGTAGGAGCAGAAGGGAACATCAAAAAAATAAAAGTAGCAAAAGATAATAAAGAGTCTTTCACTAACCAGTCGCTCCATGAAGTGGTGGTAACAGCTTTGGGTATCTCACGCAAGGAAAAGGCATTAGGTTACTCTGTGAAAACAATCAATAACGATGAACTGACCAGTACGGTTAGTGGAAACTGGCTGGATAACATGGCTGGTAAAGTAGCTGGCCTGTCTATGGTCGGTGCAGGTACCGGTCCGTTAGGAAGCATGAGAATCACGCTGAGAGGTGACAATTCGCTCAACTACGGCAACAATAGCGCGCTCATCGTCATTGATGGAATACCGATGGATGCCGGCTCACCAACTACTGGAAGTGGTGCCAACTATGCCAATGGTGATGCTCCGGTAGATTTCGGAAGCAGTCTTGCTGATCTTAACCCAGACGATATCGAATCAGTTACCGTTCTGAAAGGAGCTGCAGCTACTGCCCTGTATGGTTCGCTGGCAGGTAATGGAGCTATAGTCATCACAACCAAGAAAGGAAGTACCAAAAAGGGTATCGGGGTAACACTCAATTCTTCAGTCACACTTGATTATGCCAGTTATTGGCCTGATTTTCAGAAAGAATATGGCGCCGGAAGTGACAATGGATTAAGTCCATTCTGCTTCTGGACACTGGATGCCAACGAAGCTCCCGATGGTATTGCTACATACCGCAATATTTCCCGTTATGCTTTCGGAGAGAAATTTGATACCAGCAAGATGAGATACCAGTATATGTCTAAAAACTGGGAAACTGGTACCTATGAAAAACTGCCATGGGTATATGCGGACGACTGGTATACCGGATTCTTCCAAACAGGTGTGACCTGGAAAAACACCATTAGTATAGCTGGAGGTAATGGTAGAGGTACATCGGCAAGAGCATCCATCAATGACACCCGAAACACCTGGATTACACCAAACACAGGTTATCGTCAGAACTCAGTTTCGCTGGCTTTCGAGACTCCCATCAACAAGAGTATCAAGCTGACAGCCAATGTCAACTATAACCATAAGTCCAGCGACAATCTGCCTATCAGTGGATATAGCGCACAGAGTCCGATGTATGCCTTAGTATGGGGATACAACAATAATCCTATCAAGGCATGGAAAGATGAATATTTCCAGGGCAGGTACAATGCAGAGAACTACAACAATACCGATGGCACCCATGGTAATAGTCTTGTTTATCCTGCTAACGACTCGTACAACCCTTACCGTACAGCATACGAAGAGATCAATACGCTCGATCGTAATCGCATTTACGGAAATGCACAGGTAAATATCAAAATTCTCAATGGACTGACACTCAACTTGCGTTCTGCTATCGACATAACTAACGACTGGCGTACCCAGAGAAAACCTTGGTACACTCCCAACTATCAGGCAGGATTCTATCGCGAACAGAGCACCCGTTCCTATATTCTGAATCATGACTTCCTGTTGCAGTATAAAAACAACTGGCTTGAAGACCGTTTCGGACTGACGGCAGCCTTTGGTGGAAACAGTCTCGAGCGCAAGTACCGACGCACAGACATCACTCTCAATAAACTTCAGATGGATGGCGTATACAACATTACCAACCTGCCGTCTGGAGAAATTCCGGATATCTACGCCAATAAAACGAAGAAGATTGTAAACAGCTTTTATGGTTATGCTGAAATGAGTTGGGACGGCACATACTATCTGGATCTGACAGCACGCAACGACTGGTCGAGTACGCTCAGCAAGAGCAACCGCTCTTTCTTCTATCCTTCCGTATCAGCCAGCATCCTTCTCGACAGAGTGTTCAACCTGCAGGACAAGGCTCATTGGATGAATATGCTGAAATATCGCCTTTCTTGGGCGAATGTAGGTAATGATACATCACCTTATTCCCTTGACCGATATTATTCATCCACCTCATACCCGGGAAGCTATACCATGCAGGGTACCATTCCTGACGCTAATCTGAAACCGGAGAATGTAGCAAGTTGGGAAACAGGATTCGAAGGAAAGATGTTCAATGGACGCTTGGGATTCGACTTTACTGCCTACCACACAGCTTCAACAAACCAAATTCTTACTGTTTCTGCCGATCAGATTACAGGTGCTACAGGATACAAAATCAATGCTGGTAAAATTACGAACCAGGGTATTGAACTGTCTCTCTCCGGCACACCGGTAAAGACCAGAAACTTTTCATGGAACATAGACATGAACTGGTCTAAAAACTGGAACAAGCTGGTTTCGCTGCAAGACGACTGGGATCCGCAAACCCCGTTGCAGACCAGTATGGGAACAACAATCGGAAGCCGCGTATATGTATATTCCTACGTAGGTCAGCAGATGAACTACATCTACGGAAGGGGGTACCAGCGCGCACCGGAGGGTTCTTATTATACAGATGAAAACGGCAACCAGATTGACTGTTCCGGTATGAAACTGATTGATAAGAATGGTTACCCTATGCTGGATACTAGCCCTACCCGCCGTATCGGTAAGGTTGATCCTGACTGGAAAGCCGGAATGACTCAAACCTTCAGATATAAGAATCTCACCTTGGCCATGGTATTTTCTGCCCAATATGGAGGTCATTGCTTCTCGGTTACCAACTTTGCTCTCTCCTATCAAGGAAAGTTAAAGAACTCACTTGAAGGCAGATACGATGGCCTTGTTGTAGATGGTGTGTACAAGGATGCGGATGGCAATTATCACAAGAATACTACCATCGTGGACAATATACAGACCTATTACAACTCTTATGTCTGGAACCGAAACAACACCGAGGAAAATACGTTCAATACATCATTCCTCAAATTGAAGATGGTACGACTCGACTGGCAGTTGCCTAAGACATGGCTCAGTAAGAAAAACTGTCCTGTGAAGTCTGCCCAGATTGGAGCTTATGCCACCAACCTGTTCTGTCTGACCAGTTTCCCACAATACGACCCAGAGGTGGGAATGGTAAATGGCGGCGATGTTCATTCCGGTATCGAAACTATGTCGTATCCTATGACCCGTTCATACGGCGTTAACGTAAAATTATCATTCTAACACAATAAGTTGATTATGAAGAAAATGAATATATATTTCTGCGGTTTAGCAGCATGCATGCTTGCTATGGCAAGCTGTACAGATAATTTTGACGAGACCAATACGAATCCTAACAAGATAACGGTGTCGAGCGGCAAATTGGAAGCTTCCGCTATGTTTGAGCAAACTCTCTATGGAAGTGCAAACTTCTTTACATATTATTCCTGGTTTTGGTGTGATGAACTCATTCAGCATACAGCCCATACTGGCGGAACCACCCGTCAGGAACATCGCTACTTTATAGGAGACCAGAACTGGAAGGCTCTTTGGAATACCTATTCAAGATATGCCAGCAATGATGTCAACATGATCAAGTTGGCAGAGGCTCAAGGTGCTTCTTATCTTCAGGCAGTGGGTCTTACCATGAAGGTTCTGTTCATGTCAAACCTCACTGATATCTATGGAGATATTCCTTACAAGGAGGCTTTCATGGCGGAAGAGGGAATCAAGCAACCGGTGTTCGATTCTCAGGAAAACGTATATCAACAGATGTGTGCCGAACTGGAAGAGGCAAACCGCATCTATGCTTCTAAACCCTACGTAGAAGAGAAAAACAGAAAGTTGGATGGGATGTACAACTTCGACATGACTAAATGGCAAAAGTTCAACAATTCTCTCTATCTCAGACTGTTGTGCCGTATCAGTGGACGAAAAGAAACCATCGTGGATGGCACTCACAATGTGGCTCAGAAGATAACTGAAATCGTACACAGTCAAGAGACTTATCCTATTTTCGAAGGCAATGAAGACAATGCCACTGTACATTATACCGGCATCGCTCCATATACAAGCGAATTTGATAATGCCAACTACACTGAATCATCCTTTACAACAGGCAGCTATAAGTTGACTGAACAGATGATTAAGATGATGGTCATCAAGGATGCAACTAATACCAAGGTTGACCTATATACAGACCCTCGTCTGCCTATCATCGGAAGAAAGAAAAGGGAATATTGGGCAGGTACTATTGCCGGAGCAACGATGGGTGAAGAATCAAATAATGGCGACAAGAATGCAGCCTACCTGAACTATAAACTTCTCTGCAGGAACAACTGCGATGAATGGTTTATGGACTATGCAGAGGTGGAGTTTATCCTTGCCGAGGCAGCACTCAAGGGACTGATTCCAGGAGGAGAAACTGTCGCCAAGACTCACTATGAAAAAGCCATCACAGCATCACTCCAGAAATGGTCTGACTTCGCATCTCCTGTAGATCCTACATTAGCAATCACAACAGAAGGAATCCAGACATTCCTCAATTCAGGATTAGCATCATGGGATCAGGCTAACACACAAGAGGCAAAGTGCGAACTGATTGGTAATCAAAAATATCTGGCTCTCTTCTGGACAGGAATGGAAGACTGGCATGAATACCGACGTACCGAATATCCAAAACTCACAATAGGAAGCGGTTGCGTTTATAACGATATGATTCTTCCTACCCGATTTGCATATCCAAGCACTACCATAGCTACCAATAGAGTGCATGCTGATGAAGCCCTCCAGAGAATGGGTGGTGAGAACGATATGAAAACCCCGGTCTGGTGGAGTAAAAAAGCCATAGAGAAATAAAGAATAAACGTAAAATCGAAAATCATGATGAGAAAAAATATCATATCCAGCTGTTTCCCCTTTGCCTTTTCCCTGGCAATGATACTATTTGCTTCTTGCGCAAGCGACAATGATGAAGCATGCTATTTCAAAATGGAAACCGAACAGACACAGGTAAACGTACCTGCAGCTGGTATTTCTAAGTCAAAACTGGCGAAAGTCATCATCCGTTCTAACAAAGACTGGAATATCCAGCTGGAAAATCCTGAGGATGCACAATGGATACATCTCTTCGCCAATGAAGGAAGTGCTGATGGCATCTTTCGCTTTTGGGTGGATAAAAATACCGAGTTCACATCCCGCTCTGCACGTTTGATATTCACTGTAGATGGTCAGAAACAGGACGTTCCCTACACAATAGACCAGGCTGCCGATATTCCAGCTGTCACAATTGCCAATGCCGAGAATGGCTATAAGGTACTTGCCACAGGAGGTCAACTCAAGGTGCCTGTGAGCCATAACATAGAATGGACTACTCTGCTGAAAGACGAGATGAACCAGCAGCCTACCTGGATTAAGATTGATTCCTGCGGTACAGACAGCATCTATCTCTCTCTTGAGAAGAACACTGATGATACCCGCTCTGCCATCCTCACTTGTACAGGTGTGGGAGAATATGCTTCCGTCACGAGTTCAACCATCATTACCCAAGCCAATGCTGGCATCTATCTCAACGATCGCTTCGACTGGATGCAGGAAGGTAAAGAGGACTACTACTACAACTATCCGGAACAAGGCATCGCCGTATGGACTGAAGAAGAATTATCACATGGCTGGACCACTCTTGCCACTTCAAATCCTTGTTTATATGGAGGTCTGGGGTATCTGAAATTAGGCAAGACGAATGTAGCTGGTGATGTATTGTCTCCAAAATTGAGCACCATTGAGGGAACTACCGACGTGGAAGTTACATTCAAGAGTATTGGTTATGTCTCCAAAGGTGGAGCCAAGGATGATGGTGTCATGAGAGTGATGATTGAGGGACCTGGAACAATCGTCGGTCAGGATTTGGTAGATATGACAGTGAATGAGAAAACTTATAAGGCAGCCACATTCGATATCACGGTTTATCCAAATTCTTCCAAGAATGAAAACGGGGAAGACTACAATCCTTGGATACAGCCAGGAGCCACATTCACTTTCCACATCAAGGGAGCCACCAAGGAAACCCAGTTATTATTTGTGGGAGGTGTAGCTTGGAATAGCGGTCTGAAAGGAAAGGGGCAAGGCAAGAACCGCCTCCTCCTGGATGATGTAAAAGTAAAGGCGATATAATTTATCAATAAAAGTAATCAAAATATCCGAAACAGATAGCTGATATGACTTCTGTTTCGGATTACTTTTTTAGTCTTCCTTTATTTTCCATTCACTGATGGTACGCTGGGTACTGTCAAAGCTGATGCCGATTTTTACCAGTCGCTTGCCCTCAGAATGGTAAGGGAGCATATAGCCTTTTTCATCTATCTGGGTCAATGCCTCCTCGGCACTCTTATCTACTTTCAGTTCGAAGACGTAGATTGTATCAGGCATGTGCATCACGGCATCAGCCCTGCCGATGGCACTCTTCACTTCCGTACGGATATAGATATTGAGGAAGCTGAACATCAGATAGAAAATGGTCTGATAATGCTTCTCGCTATGATTTTCCAAACCGTATGGTATCGTAGCCATATAGGTGCGCATGTGTTCCAATGCCGCCTCAATATCATTGCGATAAACCGCCTTGCAGAATCCTAAGAGGAAGGCATCATTATCGGAACGGCGAGGGTTGACATAATGAGGAATCAAGGAATTGAGCAAACCATTACGTACCTCCCTGTTTGGAATGCCTAAAGTATATTCCTGAAACATCGGATCATATTTCTTAATGGTCAGGTAGCCGCTCTGATAAAGCAATGGCAAGGCATCTGTCATTTCCTCTGTAGATTGGTCGAAGGAACTCAATACCGTCTCCTGACTTTCCAATGTAGAAAGATTGACATGATATTTATCTAACTGAAGTTTCGCAAGTGAATAAATATCAACT
>USQD01000062.1 GCA_900556795.1 uncultured Prevotella sp.
GCTGCATCATCGCCATACTGGAAACCGTGACTCTCCTGGTTAGCCTCAGCTACCACATAGATACCATACTCATCGCAAAGTTCGTACCAGCGTGGATCGTCAGGATAGTGGCAAGTACGGACAGCGTTGATATTCAGGCGCTTCATAATCTTGATATCCTGAATCATGCGCTCCATGCTCAATACGTAACCTCCGTCAGGGTCCATCTCATGACGGTTGGCACCCTTGATAAGCACAGGCTGACCATTGACAAGGAACTGCTTGTTCTTGATTTCCACCTTGCGGAAACCTACCTTGACAGGAGTCATGCTAGCCGCCTTCATAGCGTCCTTCTTCTGAGCACCCATCAAGGAAACCTGCAGTGTATATAAATAAGGTGTCTCGGCACTCCACTTCTGAGGATTAGCTACCTGAAGAGAGAAATTGGCAGTACCGTTCTTAGCTACGCCAGTAGTGGTTGCTACCTGCTTGCCGTCCTTATCGAAGAGGGTGAAGACGAGCTTGCCGTTACCCTTTACCTTGGTAGAGATATTGAGCACACCATCCTTGTAGTTGTTTACAAGGTCAGGAGTAACACGGATATCCTTCAAATGCAACTGGGCATCGCGGGCAAAGAGATAGCTTTCACGAGCCACACCACTCAAGCGCCAGAAGTCCTGATCCTCATCCCAGGAGCCATCGCACCAGCGGAAGGTCTGGAAGGCAATCAGATTCTTGCCCTTCTTCAGATAAGGAGTGATGTCAAACTCGGCAGCTACCTTGCTATCCTCAGCATAACCGGCAAACTTGCCGTTTACATAGAGATAGATATTGGAAGTAACGCTACCGAAATGAGCTACTACCTGCTTGCCATCCCAGTTGGCAGGGATGTCGATGATACGGCGGTAAGAACCTACATGGTTGTCCTTGGTAGGAACTGCTGGTGGCTGCTGGTCGAAATGTCCGCGCCAGCCGAAGCCTATGTTCACATATTCCGGATCACCGAATCCGTTCATCTCCCAGATGCCAGGAACATTCATGGTCTTCCATTTGGAATCATCAAGATCTTCCTTGTAGAAGTCGGTAGGACGCTGGTCGGCATTAGCCACCCAGTTGAACTTCCAGGTTCCGTCGAGCGAAAGAAAATACTTGCTTTCCGTCTTGTTCATGTGCAGGATATCCTTGCTCACAATCTTACCGTCTTTCTCAGAAACCCAGTCATCTGCCGGATAGGTGAAGAAATTGGTGTGCAACGGAAAACGATTGATGGCATTCACCTGAAGGTCGTGCCATTCTGTGTAAGTTGGCTGCTGGACGGTCGTCTTATTCAACGACTTAATGGTAGCCTTTGGTTTTGTTGCACCAAAGGTTGCCATAGCCAATCCTGCCAAACTTAATGTAGCGAACAGTCTCTGTTTCATGTTTGTCAGTTGTTATTAATACTATTTTAAATTGATATATACCTTAAATATATAGGGTCACCTATACCTTATTATATATAGGCATCTTACTTGATGGCAAGATACTTATCATATTCGCATGCGGTGAAGCACCTTGGTAAGGGCTGCACGAACCTGACCATTGCTCAAATTCTTAGGCAACGTCTGGTACCACGCCATCAGAGCCAGCGGCTGCATGGCAGCCATACAGTAAGGAATGCTTCTTCCGAATACAGGGAAGGTTCCCTCAGGAGAGATGAATCTTTCGAGAATAATACTGTACTTCTGGCAGCGCTTCAACTCTCTATCATAATACTTCTGATAGTCGAGGCGGGAATTTACCTTAGCATCTACCATCGCCTGGAGAGTTTCCAGATACATAGGATGGAACACATAACTGCTGTAGTAATCGAAGGCGAATACAGGACCATCGGCATACCAGCCATCACCTACATACCACTCCTCTACCTTGCGGCAAGCAGAATTGACGCGATATTCATCGATCAGTCTGCCGAAGCACTCCATATAGAGCACCTTCTTGTTGCGGTTGTCGAAGCTGGGACTGAACTCTGTCTGCATGTTCTTCTGCAGCTCGCCCTTAGCCATGTTTTCCAAAACAGGCTGCGCCATCTTATAGGTAAGCGAGCACCAATATTGGCGGTCGCTCTGCTGTACTGTCTTTTTCTTGGCAGAAATTCCCATGAACGGAACCAGCACCAAGACGAGGGTCATCATGATATTTCTATATATATAATTCATAGATAGTCGTGAGTTTGATATTGTTTGTTATTATTGATAATTTGAATGCAAGCTGTAAGTAGCTGATTACTTCAGCTAAACAACTGCAAAGATATGTATAATTAATTAGAAACAAGCAAAGCGACCGTATTTTTTATTGTTTTTTCAACACTGGTGCACCGTTTTCCCAAGAAGAAAACGATGACTTCTCCTTCAGGAAACGGTGAGTTTTGGGAGAGAAAGCTATATGTTATACTGAGCATCCATACCCACGTACATGAGTAAACATAACCGAAACTATGAACAAATGTGACAGAGACTGTCAGGCAACTTTACTTAAGGCTTCGGGCAAAATTGGGCAAGGCTTCGGGGCACATTTCTCATGAATTTGTCTGACTCCTTATTCTTTGTTCCTGATTTTATAGACACCATCAATAAAAGGATAAAAACTAGATGGTTTGTAAAGAAAAGCTGAAAATCATGATACTTCGATGATACTTCGATGATACTTTTTGTAAAGTAATCCGAAAAGTATCATTCTCTTATACAGCTATAAATCAAGCATATACACTATATTCTCAACCAAAGAATGAGACTTTGAGACTTTTTCTCACGAAAAAACTTTTTTCGCGAGAAAAAGACAAGTAAGAGAGTGGGGCATAAACTTTACCTCGTTTCTACGAACCGGTATTTCACTTTTGCCATCGGATAGTTATCGTTCAGACGCAGAATGATGCGATAGATGTTATCCTTCCACTGCGTCTTCATGATGCCATCCGTCATCTGCACCTTTTCTACGGATGCCGAAAGATACTGCGCATCATATTCTAGACGAACCATACCGCCCTGAAGGAGGATTCTGCCAGTCTTCTGAACCACCGGCACCTGCTTCTGCCAATACTTGTCGCCAGCCTTCGGGAAAGGCACAAAAAAGCCTGGGCTTTCATCAACATGGATGAAAGCACCAAGCCTAATATCATTATCAATTTCTTAGTCATATCGTTTACTTTTTGCGTACAAAGTTACGAAATTATAACAAGACCGAAGTCTAGAAAAAGATAATTTTAGAGAAAATATCGCTTTAAAGCGGTATTTTACGAGAGAGAGTTTCACATTTTCCTCAGTTTATATCTCCAGAACTTGCTACTTCCTCAAAGAATTGGCAGTCAGTTCCAGAAGGTTCTGCAGATATTCATCGTCTGTATCCTTCTTCATCCCATTCAGCGAAGTGGCGCAGAATTTCTTCTCGTCAGCATTCAGCAACTTAGCATACCCCTTACAGAGCTTGACAATCTTGTTGGCTACACCCGTCTGGAGGGTACGTCGAGTTACCTGATTTCCCAAATAAGGGTATTGGTCTCTGGCATTCTTAAAGGCTGCACGGAGCGTGTTGAGTTGCATGATAAACTCTGCCGCATCCTTTGGAGGAGTCATATCCAAGTCATAACTGCGAACCAGATTTTTGTTATACCTGATGTTGCCCAGAAAAACAAGAGAATCCAAACCCTGATCTGCTTTCATCTTATAAGATAATGAGGTCTTATAGGTTTGCGGATCCTTGGAGTAAAACTTATAGACACTACCCAATACCACATCATTCTTTCCTGGATACCATACCAAGGCATAAACATATCGCATGGTAGAATCCTTGCAGTCACGGATATACTGCAGGTTATAGTTGCGGTCCTTGTGAGCACCAAACAAGTAGGTCGCGGAATTGTTATTGCCATATCCCACCCGATTCGTCTCAATGCTGGCAGAACCCGCTTTCTTGGTAAAACTGATATAAGCGAGGCGACTATTGCTCAACAAAGCCTTATGAAAGGTATCCACCATTTTCTGCTTCTTTCCGGGAACGGCGAACTCAAATCCCTTCATCATACCTATATTATAGGTATTCATCGTGGAAGAAGTAACGAGGTCGTCTTGCGACAAATCCTGTACGAATTTATCAAAAGCCTGGTCGATAGCCGGTATAGGCTTCTGGGCATGGCAAGCCGAAGAGAGCATCATCAGGCAAGCCACAAATGCTAATTTAAAAGTTGTTTTCATATTCTTCTTCTTTTTAATTGTTTCTTGTTAATAAACCTCCTGGTCACCACTCACATAGTCCTCATCATGCACATTCTCCTCGCTTTCGAACGAGGCACTGGCAATTTCGGCATTGAGCGACTGGGTCTGAAGAGCATTGATGAGATAGAGTTTGAAGAACATTTCGTTCTGCTGTGCCTCCATCTCCCTGAGATGCGCATCGGCAAGCATTTCCGGCTCAGCCAACAGAGAATCGGTGGCAATATTCTGAGCTATCCAAAGCTTTGGAGGAGCAGGAGCAAACAGATGCTGACGATATTTCCCTGACTTGTGCTTCCTCGTTTTGGGAGATACGGAATCACCCGACTTTTTTATCTTTTCAGGCATGGAAAGATTGGCATCTGTCGATTTCTCCTCGTGGACAACAGCAGAATCAACATCCTCCGGAGTCGTTCTGCCATCGAGTTGAGCCATCTTCGAATCGTCCTGATGCCCTGTCTGTCGCCCGACCCAAGGAATAGCAAACCCTATCAGCAGGGCGATGGATGCAGCCAAACTAAGCGGCAACCATAGGCGACGCATTCGTGCCTTAGTCTTCGGATGAGCATCTTCTACATGATTCTCTGCCTCATAGTCGAGGGGCATCCCCTCATCGAAATATCCAAACATCAGCTGATATTCCTTCAAGTCATCGCTCACATCGGGATGCTGACGAAACCACTCCCCTAGCAGAGCCTCCTCTTCCAGAGAAGTCTCACCAGCCATAAATCGGTCGAGCAACAGTCGTATGTCCTTTTCTTTTTCGTTCATATTCAGTTTCCTCCTTTATTGATTATACCTATTTATATATAAGGGCTATCGACATCTTTTTCTGATTTCCTGCAACATCTGCTTTCTTGCCCGCGAAAGCAACACGGATACAGATTCTGTGGTGATGCCCACGATTTGCGCTATTTCCTCAGAGCTTTTCTTCTCTACCTGTCGCAGATAAAGCACCTGATATTGGTTGGAGGGCAGCGCCTTGAGGCGTTTTTGCAGCCACAGCTCGTTCTCCGAGTTTTCCACTTCCACATCGGGCGACGCATAGTGGCTAGGCGACTTATCGAAAGGCTGGGCATCTATCGAAATCATCTTCCGCTTGCGAAAGAAGTCGATGCAAAGATGCTTGGCTATGCAGCCCATCGAACCTTTGGCATGAGCAGCAGACTGAATATCATCCTTGATGGCCCAGAGCTTGAGCATCGCATCCTGTGCGATATCCTCAGCCTCATCGCAGCCAACGCCATAACCCTGACTGATTTGCAAGGCTATCTGCCGCAACTGCGGAACGATATGGATGAATTCATTCTCTGTCATTTGCTCTCTTTTGTTTTATTTGTTCAAAACTACAACATAAACGGAAAAGAAGTGTTTTTCTTAATGGGATTAACCTATATTAACAAGAAAGTATGGATATTTTCTGTAGTTTCATAAACAACAATGCCACTTCACACACCTTTTAGTGCGCAAAGTGGCATTGATTATAAGACGTTGAACGAGCAGTAACACGTTGTATCTCTGTAGCCTTCTGTTGTCTCTATTCTCATTTTCTTCCCAATGCGATATGTCCCTTTCGTATATTTCTGACGTACATTGCCCAGATCAATTTGAATTTTTCTGGCAGTGTTTGGTCGGATGCCAAGACCTATCTCTATAAAGGCTGCATTCTTCAATGGAATCTTTTTCCAACCTTTATTTTCCTTCTCGATAAAGTACTCATAACCAACGATACAAGTCCATGGTGAATTGTTGGTTATAGTCAACGTAACAACTTGAGGTTTATTCGTAAAATGCGTCTGCGAGAGTTCCAACCCAAGGTTTCCTTGTACAGAGTTGGCCTCTTTTGCTGTTTTGGTTTCTTGCTCGGATTTATTCTCTTGCACATTACTAGTTAAAGCACTTGCTTCCGTTACTTGACTATTACTTTTATCCCCAACAGAGCAAGAAAAAAACAATAAACATACAAATATCAATTTCATATTTTCACCTAAACCAAAAGGAAATTCTTCTTCATTCTAAAGGAGTTAAGACAATAGTCTTTCTGGCGTAGTTTTTAAACAGCAAGACATACGTCTTAACTCCTTTAACTTCCTGAAGACAGAAGTTCTGTAAATTATTTATCCAAAGCATTCAAGTTCTGGTAGAACCAGACATTCATCTGGTTGGCACCACGATGATTCCAGGCATAGTAAGGAATCAGGGTGAGCTTCTGGTTCTTGACAGAAACGGTGCCATCAGCAGTCTGGTCGAGCACCTGAGAAGAGGTCTGGATAGCCTTGACATTGAAGGCAGGAGCGCCCTTAGTCTCTGTGTTCTCGATGCTGTAGTTATCTACCAGCGAGAAAGCAGGCTTCTTAGCCATTACGGCACGGAGCACTGGCTCGTTCTGATTATCCACAGCCTCAGCGCAATATACCAATGGTCCACGCTCTACGGCAACCTTTCCCTTGTCATCTGCCACCTTAGCGTTGGCAACTACTGTGCGTACCGGCATATCGAAGTGGATGCGGATGACATCGCCCTTCTTAATGTTCTTGACAGGGAGATAACCCTTGTTGGCATCGAGGTCAGCCTCCACAGCCTTGCCGTTTACGGTTACACTATAAGCAGGCTTCTCGGCATCGCTATACTTGTAAAGATCGCTAGGTACCACCTGGTTGCGAACCCATCCAGGAATACGGACCAGGAGGTTGGCATTCTTTACGCCACTCTTCTTCACAGCAATCTTGATATCGCCGTTCCAAGGATACTCGGTAGTCTCCTCCAGAACCACATCCTTGCCATTCACCTTGATGGTTGATGTATTGCCGGCAAAGAGATTCACATAGATATTGTTGTCCTTCACGCCATAGAGATAACCTGGAACAGAAGGGATGAAGCGGCACAAGTTACTTGGGCAGCAGGCACATCCGAACCAAGGCTGACGGGTGGTGTTGCCATCGGCATTAAACTTATACTTGCTATCGCTTGACAATGGGTTTGGATAGAAGAATCTGCCACCATCCATGCTCATACCCGAGATGACACCATTATATAAGGTACGCTCCATGCAGTCGATATACTTGCTCTCGCCGTGAAGGAGGAACATACGTTCGAAGAGGTAAACCATAGAAATGGCTGCACAGGTTTCGTTGTAGGCAGTCATATTTGGCAACTCATAGTTATCACCGAATGCCTCACCGTCATGGCGGGCACCTACTCCACCTGTAAGATAGTATTTCTTGCCAACGATGTTTTCAAAAATGCGGTCGATCACCTTCATATAGGCAGAATCCTTGGTCAGGGCAGCCACATCGGCAATACCGGCATACATATATCCGGCACGCACAGCATGACCTACCGCCTCTTTCTGCTCCAGGATAGGAGCCTGGCTCTGAGAATATGGGTTGCGGATATGAGTCTTGCCACGATAGTCGAGCAGATACTTAGCCTCATCCAGATACTTCTTCTCACCGGTCAAGGTATAGAGACGAGCCAAAGCCATCTCTGCAATCTGATGACCAGGAACGATGGTAGTCTGTCCTGGATTAGGTCCCACCTCCTTTACCACGCAATCGGCATAGCGCTTGGCGATGTTCAGGAACTTGGTGCTACCCGTAGCCTGATAGTGAGCACAGGCTGCATCTACCATGTGACCGAGGTTGTAAAGCTCGTGGCTCGCCTCCTCATCCTTGACCCAACGCTTATTTCCCGACCACTGGTGTGGATGCTTCGGGTTGATGGTACGGGCGGTATAGAGATAGCCATCTGGCTCCTGAGCAGCACCTACCACATCGAGCACGCTGTCGATATAAGCCTTCAACTTCTTGTTCGGATAAGTCTGGAGGATGTAGCTGGCACCTTCGATGGTCTTATAAACATCGGTATCATCGAAAGAGAATCCCATGAACTTGCTTACATCCCACTCCTTGGTGTTCAATCCCGGATGGTTAGGATGCTGCAAAGTATAGGCAGCCATCTCGAAGTTCTTGTAACGGTGCTCGCTCTCACACTTACTGAAAGCCAAAGGAATGGTTACCTCTCGGGCAGCCTGCAAGCGGGCACCCCAGAAAGTATTCTGTGAAATCTTCACACTGGTGAATGGTACTTGAGTGAATGGATAACCATTACTCAATGTCTTCTGCTTCTGCGCCATTGTTGGCATTGCCACGGCAGCAGAAAGCAATACTGCTGAAATTAATCTCTTCATATTGATAGGTTTAAAATTTATTATTGTTATATGATTTGCGGTGCAAAGATAACAATAATTTTCGAATATAGTGTATGTCAAACAACAAAAGATAGGCACTAATCGTTCAAATGACCACCTTTTTGGGAACAAAATTAGCAAAAATACACTTTACTTCCCATTTTTCAGAATATTATTGTATCTTTGCACGCATAAAAAACAAAGAATCACATAGAATAATGGAAAAAGCAAAACAGATTCCTTACCGTGCCATCGCACTCGACCTGGATGGCACCTTGACCAACCACGAGAAGGTGGTTACCCCTAAGACTCGCGAAGCTCTCCTCAAGGCTGCAGCCAAGGGAGCAGTAATCATCCTTGCTTCAGGTCGCCCGACCTACGGCATCGAACCGGTGGCAGAATGCCTGGAACTGAAGAGGGGAGGAGGATACATCCTTTCTTATAATGGTGGCAACATCGTGAATGCCAAGACGGGCGAAAAGCTCTTCTCGCAGTTTCTGCCAGATGAAGTGATACCTGAATTATATGCCTATGCCAAGGAGCACGGTCATGCCCTGCTGGGATATGCTGGCAATGAAATCATCACCGAGATGCCTGACGATCAGTACGTGAAAGAGGAGTCACGCATCAACAAAATGAACATCCGAAAGGTAGATAATCTGTTTGAATCCTTGGAGCCTCATCCTACCAAGCTTCTCATGACGGGCGACCCTACCCTCATGCTCAAGGCGGAAGAGGAATTGGTGGAAAAGTTGGGAGACAGAATGGATATCTTCCGTTCGGCTCCTTTCTTCTTGGAACTGGTTCCTAAGGGTATCGATAAGGCAAAGTCACTGACTCGTCTCTTAACGAAAATCAACCTCACCCCTGCCGACTTGATTGCCTTCGGCGATGGCTACAACGACCTCAGTATGCTGAAGCTTGCAGGCATGGGAGTGGCTATGGAGAATGCTGCACCAGAGGTAAGAGCCGAGGCCGACTACGTAACTTTATCAAATGAGGAAGATGGTGTTGCAGCTGCTCTCACACACTTCAACATGTAAATCATCTTCTTCCACTTCTTTACTCATTAAGTTCGAATCATTCACATAATTCATATTTCAAAAATCCCCCAGCTTGGGGGATTTTTTGTTATTATCAGGAGGAAAAGCCGTTATTATCCGTTTTTTCCGCTATTATCCGGCATTTTTATAAATTTTCGAAAAACAATTATATAAAAACGAAAGACATCCC
>USQD01000063.1 GCA_900556795.1 uncultured Prevotella sp.
TTTTTTTTTTTTTTAATGATACGGCGACCACCGAGATCTACACTCTTTCCCTACACGACGCTCTTCCGATCTTTGAGTCAATATTTTCGGTTTTTCCGATAATTCTTTGTATTTTTGCAAAGGAATTTTGGAGGAATAGAATGAAAAGTCTGAATAATAAATTAATAACAAGCAATTAAATACCTTATAGGAATGAGAAAAAACGTATTACTGATTGGAGCCATGCTGATGGCTTCCATGTCTATGATGGCGCAGACCAAGGGGGGCGGCATCAGTCAGTCTGCTCTTCAGCAGATGGAGAAGAACCATGCATGTGCTGCACACAAGGCTCTCTTTAATGCTGTTGCTAACAACAATATCGATGACCTGGTAAAGAATCATGCCAATGAGGCTCCTGTAGATACCCATTTCAGCATCGAGACTCCTTCTCAGAGCATTCATAATCAGAAGAGTTCGGGTCGTTGCTGGATGTTCAGCGGCTTCAATGTGCTCCGTTCCAACTTTGCTGTCAACGACAAGCAGGGTAGAGTGGTGGAGTATTCTCAGGATTATCTCTTCTTCTACGACCAGTTGGAGAAGGCTAACCTCATGCTTCAGGGGGTCATTGACCTCGGTAAGAAGAGCATCGAGGATCCTCAGGTGCAGTTCTTCTTCAAGAACCCTCTCAACGACGGTGGTACTTTCTGTGGCGTTGCCGACCTGGCTAACAAATATGGTCTTGTGCCTATGAGTGCTCAGCCAGAGACTTTCTCCAGCAACAATACTTCCAAGATGAGCCGCCTTATCAGCAGCAAGCTCCGTGAATATGGCCTGGAACTCCGCAAGATGGTAGCTCAGGGAAAGAAACCTGCTGCTATCCAGGCTCGTAAGACCGAAATGCTGGCTCAGGTTTATCGCATGCTCAGCCTTACTTTGGGCGAACCTGTGAAGGAATTCACTTATGCTT
The DNA here is from genome assembly GCA_900556795.1 of uncultured Prevotella sp. Lineage (GTDB taxonomy): Bacteria > Bacteroidota > Bacteroidia > Bacteroidales > Bacteroidaceae > Prevotella. The sequence continues at coordinate 947 of USQD01000063.1, forward strand.
TCCGTGATAAGGATGGCAAGCAGATTGGTGAGGCTAAGAAGTATACTCCTAAGAGTTTCTATGAGGAGACGGTTGGTAAGGATCTCAACGGCACCTTCATCATGGTGATGAACGACCCACGTCGTCCTTATCACAAGACATACGAGGTAGAATACGACCGTCATACCTACGATGGTCATAACTGGAAGTACCTGAATCTGCCTATGGAGGAGATTGCGCAGCTCGCTATCGCTTCCCTGCAGGATGGGCACAAGATGTATTCAAGCTACGATGTGGGCAAGCAGCTTGACAGAAAGCGTGGCTATCTGGCTCTCGACAACTTCGACTATGGCAGCCTCTTCAATACAACATTCCCAATGAATAAGGCTGACCGCATCGCTACTTTCGATAGCGGTTCTACTCATGCCATGACTCTGACTGCCGTTGATCTGGATGCAGCAGGCAAGCCTGTGAAGTGGAAGGTAGAGAACAGCTGGGGTGCTGACAATGGTTTTGGCGGTTGCTTCATCATGACCAACGATTGGTTCAACGAGTACATGTTCCGCCTGGTAGTAAACAAGAAGTATGCCTCTGAGCAGCTTCTGAAGGAATTCGACCAGAAGCCAACCATGTTGACTCCTGACGATCCTTTGTTCCAGTTGGAAGACTAATACCTATTTATATTATGTTAGAGAAAAATAAGCGTGAGCGCATCATCGCGCTCGTCAACAAGGAAGTTGTGCCTGCCATCGGATGTACCGAACCGATGGCTGTGGCGCTCTGTACAGCTAAGGCTGCTACAACTTTGGGCAAACGCCCTGATCGCATCGAAGTACTCTTGAGTCCAAACATGCTCAAGAATGCGATGGGTGTGGGTATTCCCGGTACCGGTATGATTGGCTTGCCTATCGCCGTATCGCTCGGTGCCCTTATCGGAAAGCCGGAGTATGAACTTGAAGTTCTCAAAGACTTGACTCCTGACAGTCTGGAGCAGGGCAAGCAGTATATCAAGAATGCAGAAATCAACATCAAGTTGAAGCAGGGCGATGTAGATAAACTATATATAGAGGTGAGCTGCTATGCCGGTGATGCTCAGGCTACAGCTATCATTTCCGGTTCGCATACCAACTTTGTTTATGCTGAGCGCAATGGCGAGGTGGTATTCGATAAGCGTGGTGGTACTGCCGGTGATGAGGCTGATGATGACATCCAACTCAATTTTCCTATGGTTTACGAGTTTGCAACAACAGCTCCGCTTGATGAAATCTCTTTCATCCTCAAGACCAAGGAATATAATATGAAGGCTGCCGAACTGAGTATCAAGGGCAATTATGGACATTGTCTCGGTAAGACCATGGATCGCCCTTTGAGTCATGGCATCTTCGGTAATAACATCTTCTCTCACATCATCTCCCGTACCGCTTCAGCTTGCGATGCCCGTATGGGTGGAGCCATGATTCCGGTGATGAGTAATAGTGGTAGCGGCAATCAGGGAATCTGTGCTACCAACCCTGTTGTGGTATATGCTCTGGAGAATGAGAATACTGAGGAAGAAATGATCCGTGCCTTGATGCTCAGTCACTTAACGGCTATCTATATCAAGCAGAGCTTGGGAAAACTCTCAGCTCTATGTGGTTGCGTGGTAGCCAGTACGGGTAGCAGTTGCGGTATTACCTACCTGATGGGTGGCGATTATACCCGCATCTGCAATTCTGTCAAGAATATGGTGGCAAACCTTACAGGTATGATTTGCGATGGTGCCAAACCTAGCTGTGCCTTGAAGATTTCTTCGGGTGTCAGTACCGCCCTGCTTTCCGCTCTTCTTTCGATGGAAGGCAAATGCGTGACATCGGCAGAGGGCATCGTAGATGATGATGTGGATAAATGTATTCACAATCTTACAAGTATCGGTGCCGATGCGATGAGAGCAACCGACGATATGGTGCTTGATATCATGACACATAAATGACGAAGAGTGTCTTTTTTACATTCTTTATCAAAAGGCTCGCAAGAAACACCTCTTGCGAGCCTTTTTTGATTGTTTTTTGGGCTATTTTACTTAAAAAGATTTAAAAAACTGACATTTGTTGCCTTAAAATCTTAACCGTATTAAAAAATAACGTATCTTTGCATCAGCTAACTGAAATATAAAAATATAACGTAATAAATAAGAAACCAAATAACAAATTTTAAAACTCTATCTTATGATAAGACAACTATTCACAGTAAGTACTATGATTATGGCTCTTGGAATGGCTCCAGCCCAGGCTTATGGGGGAACTCGTATCCAGGAAACTAATCAGTCCAAAGATGGACAATGCACTGGTACCATTATCGACCCTACAGGAGAGCCTGTAATTGGTGCTACAGTCACAGTTAAGGGAAAGCAAGGTGGAACCATCACCGATTTCGATGGTAAGTTTGCTCTTTCTGATGTTAATCGTGGCGCAACTATCTGTATCAGTTACATTGGCTTCGAACCAGTGGAGATGGTATGGAAGGGCGGTGAAATCAATTTGACCATGAAGGAAGACAGCAAGACTCTGAATGAGGTCGTTGTTGTCGGTTTCGGTACACAGAAGAAGGTAAACCTCACTGGTGCCGTTTCTACCGTTGATTCCAAGACTCTCGGCGCTCGCCCAGTCAACTCAGTAGTTGATGCTCTTCAGGGTGCAGTAGCCGGTATGAACTTCTCTACACCAGAGAGCGGTGGTACTCTTAATTCAACCAAGTCTTTTAATATCCGTGGTACAGGTACTATCGGTTCCGGTTCTTCTGTATCTCCACTCGTGCTCATCGACGGCATGGAGGGCGATATGAACGCACTCAACCCACAGGACATCGAGAACATTTCTGTATTGAAGGATGCTTCTGCTTCTTCAATCTACGGTTCACGTGCTGCCGGTGGTGTAATCCTTATTACTACCAAGAGTGGTAAGAAGGGTAAGACTTCTATTAACTACAACAACTCATTCCGTTTTGATTCTCCACTCAACATGCCGGAGATGATGGACTCTTACACATGGGCTAAGTACATGAACGATGCATCTGTTGGTAGCGGTGCAGGTGTCTGGTTTACAGATGAGAAACTCGAGCAGATCAAGAAGGCTCAGAGCGATCCTACCATGCAGAAGATGTTCAAGAACAGCAACAACCGTTGGGAGGTTTGGGACAATACGCCACTCTTGCCTCTTGGTAATACCGACTGGCTCAAGGAGCAGTTTGGTACCAGCTTCTCACAGGAGCATACCTTGAGTATCAATGGTGGTGATGACCGTTTGCAGTACTATGTTTCTGGTAACTATCTCAACCGTGGTGGTCTTCTCCGTCATGGTGATGATAGCATGCAGCGCTATACCATGACCGGTAAGATCAACGCTCAGTTGACTAAATGGTTGCGTATGACCTACAATACCCGTTTCTCACGTCAGGACTTCGATTCTCCTGGTGATTTGATCAATGGTACAGATGTGTTCTTCCACAACATGTGCCGTTACTGGCCTATTCTGCCAACTACCGATCCTAATGGCAACTGGTTGCCAGAGTCTTATATTGGACGTCTTCAGAATGGTGGCCGTGCCAAGAATCAGGCAGACCGTCTCGCACAGCAGCTTTCTTTTGTTGCAACTCCTGTAAAGGGACTGACTCTGAATGCTGAGCTGAACTACCGTATTGTTACACAGTTCAACCACCGTGACTGGCAGACCGTATACGCCTACGACTGCGACAACAATCCTTATGTAGATATCAACGCAACATCAAGCGTGTATGAGTATTCATTCAAGTCAAACTATTTCAACCCTAACCTCTTTGCTGAGTACAGCCATTCATTTGGCGATCACAATATGAAGGTAATGGGTGGTTTCCAGAGTGAGTGGTTCCGCCAGCGCAATATGAAGGCACAGCAGAACGGTATCATGTCTGGTCTTCCTACTCTTGATACAACAACCACCAAGCCAAGTGTAGGTGGTGCATATAACTCATGGACTACAGCCGGTTTCTTCGGTCGTATCAACTACGACTATGCAGGCCGTTACCTCTTCGAGGCTAACCTCCGTTATGATGGATCTTCACGTTTCCTCCGCGAGAACCGCTGGAACTTCTTCCCATCATTCTCTGCAGGTTGGAACATTGCCCGTGAGAAGTTCTGGGAGCCATTGACTGATTACGTAAACACATTGAAGCTCCGAGCTTCTTGGGGTCAGTTGGGTAACCAGAATACTGATAACTGGTATCCTTTCTATCCAACCATCGGCTTCTCTTCTCAGGGTGGCAACTGGTTGATTAATGGCGCTAAGCCTAATATCGCTAAACAGCCAGATCTCGTCTCTTCTACTCTTACATGGGAGAAGAGCCGTACATGGGAAATCGGTCTCGACTGGGGTGCTTTCAATAACCGCCTCACCGGATCGTTCGGCTACTATCAGCGCAAGACATTCGACATGGTAGGTCCTGCTCCTGAGTTGCCTGTTATCCTCGGTGCCAATCCTCCAAAGGTGAACAACCTTGATATGACATCTAAGGGATGGGATCTCCAGATTGGCTGGCGTGACGTAATCGGTGAGGTAAGCTATGGTGCATCTCTCGTATTGAGTGATAACCAGGTGGTCATCGACAAGTATCCTAACCCATCTAAGAAGCTCGGTTCATACTATGCTGGTGCTAAGCTCGGAGACATCTGGGGTTATACCACAATCGGTATCGCACAGAGCCAGGATGAGATGGACAAGCACCTCGCAAAGGTTGACCAGAGCGCACTCGGAAGTGGCTGGACTGCTGGTGACATCATGTATAAAGACCTCGATGGCGACGGCAAGATCAATGGTGGTGAGGGGACAGCCGACAAATCTGGCGACCGACGCATCATCGGTAACTCTACTCCTCGCTATAACTTCGGCTTGAACCTCGATGCAGCTTGGAAGGGCTTTGATATCAAGGTATTCTTCCAGGGAACCCTCAAGCGTGACTACGCAGCAGGTGGTGCCGTATTCTGGGGCGCTATCGGTCAGGGTAAGTGGCAGGCTACCGGCTTTAAGTTCCACGAGGACTACTGGCGTGAGGATAACAAGGGGGCATACTACCCACGTGCAGACTGGGGTGGTGGCCGCAACATCCAGACTCAGACCCGCTATTTGCAGAATGCTGCTTATGGCCGTTTGAAGAACCTCACCATCGGTTATACCTTGCCAAAGTCAATCACAAGCAAGGCTTATATTGAGAATCTTCGCTTCTTCGTATCTGGAGAGAACCTCTTCACCATCACTAACTTCACAGAGGCTGGTGATCCAGAGCTGATTGGAGCAGGTTATGGCCATGAGATTGGTAAGGCATATCCATTGTCTAGAACCTACTCATTCGGTCTTAGTGTAACATTCTAACTTATCATTTAGATTATAGAAAGGAAACAATTTATGAAAATTAAATATATTTCAATGCTCTTATTGGGCGCGACGCTCGGTCTGACAAGTTGCGATGACTATCTTGACAAGGAGCCTGAAAGCAACGTGACACCTGCGTCTTATTTCACTAGCGCAGACGACCTGGCTGCCTACACCGTGAATCTCTATGGTGTATTGACAAGTATTGAACCGGGTAAATATGGTATGAGTACCTTTGCTTACGATAACGATACCGATAACCAGGCGGGAACCGGTTATTCTAGCCGTTGGGTTCCTGGAAACTGGAAAGTAGGTCAGAGTGGTGGTGCTTGGGATTTCGGTAATATCCGCTCGGTGAACTATTTCCTGGATCAGGTATTGCCAAAGTTCGAGGCTAAGCAGATTAGTGGTGCTGAGGCTCAGGTACGCCACTACATTGGTGAGGCATACTTCCTCCGTGCTTACCTTTATTTGGACAAGTTGCAGTCTTTGGGTGATTTCCCTATCGTGCTCAATGCGCTTCCTGATGACAAGGAAACTCTCGTTGCGTCTTCCAAGCGCCAGCCACGTTATAAGGTAGCTCAGCAGATTCTCGACGACCTTGACAAGGCACTCGGTCTTCTGCAGGAATCAGCTCCTGGTGGCAAGAACCGCATCTCTCGCGATGCAGCCCTTCTGCTCCGTTCCCGTGCAGCCCTCTTCGAGGCTACATGGGAGAAGTATCACAAGGGTACGGCATTTGTGCCAGGTGGTCCAGGTTGGCCAGGTAAGGCTGAGGATATCCAGGGCTTTGACATCGATTCTTCCATCAATCACTTCCTCGATGAGGCCATGAAGTCTTCTAAGGAGTTGGGTGATAAGCTCGTTGACAACCTCGTAGAGAATACGGATACTCCAGAGGGACAGAATGCAAGCTTGGCAAGTATCAATCCTTACTACACCATGTTCTGTGATAAGGATATGAGCGGCTATAGCGAGGTTTTAATGTATCGTGCTTTTGATAAGGCAAAGGCTAACGTTACCCACAACGTGCAGATGCAGTTGCAGCGCAACGGCGGTGGTACTGGTTGGACACGTGGTCTCGTCAACTCATTCCTCATGCGCAACGGTCTTCCTATTTATGCTGCAGGTTCTGGTTACAACCCTGAGTGGGAGAACCAGGGCATCAAGGCTACTCTCCAGAATCGCGATTCTCGCATCCAGCTCTTCACCAAGATGGATGGATCTGTCGAGAACTACACCAGTGAGGGTGCTGTTCCAACCGACCTCTCATGGACAGTAAAGGGCAACAACGAGACTCGTATGGTGACAGGTTTCGCAGTAAAGAAGGGTAAAAACTATGATTCCCAGCAGGGACTCAATCACGACTACGGCGAGAGTGGTAGCATCGTATTCCGTGGCACAGAGGCTCTCCTCAACTACATGGAGGCTTCCTGGTTGAAGAACAATACTATCGACGCCACAGCTGATAAGTACTGGCGTGCTCTCCGCACCCGTGCCAAGGTAGATCCTGATTACAACAAGACTATCGCAGCTACCAACATGCAGGAGGAGGCTAAGTGGGACTTCGGTGCTTACTCTCATGGTCAGTTGGTTGATGCTACTACTTACAACATCCGTCGTGAGCGTCGTGATGAGTTCATCGGTGAGGCTTCCCGTTGGGAGGACTTGATCCGCTGGCGTGCTTGCGATCAGGTAAACGGTTACCAGATTGAAGGTATGAAGTACTGGGGTACTGTTTACGAGGGCACATGGCTCGATGGTGAAACCAACCTCGCTAAGGTTGATGTTGAAGGTGGTAAGGGTAATATCAGTGATAAGACCATTAGTGGTGACTATATCCGTCCATACCAGATTTCTAAGATTAACAACCAGGTATTTGATGGTTATCACTTTACTCCTGCTCACTATCTGTCTCCTATCGCACAGAGCGTGTTCCGTCAGACAGCTGAGGGTGACCAGACCGATCTTACTACATCTGTAGTTTACCAGAACCCAGGTTGGCCATTGATTGCCGGTCAGGGTGCAACTGACGTTAAGTAAAGCGTGAAAACGTATTCAAGCTTATGTCTTGAGCTCAAGACATAAGATACTAAAAAAGGCTCGCAAGAAGTTTCGATTTCTTGCGAGCCTTTTAAGATTAAGAAATGTTAAAAACTGGCTTTTCCTTGGAGATAATCGCGGATATGTGTATATTTGCACCATCCGATAATCGCGGATATGTGTGTATTTGTGCTATCCGATAATCGCGGATAGGTGTAAGAAACGGAAAATATTAATCGCGGATAGGTGTATTTATCCGATATAATTAATCTAGGATAGGTGTAAATTATGAGAAGAAAAGTATATGATCAACTCAAGAAATGGAAGGAAGAACAGAACGGAGAAAGTGCTGTTCTCATCAATGGTGCCCGCCGAGTAGGAAAGAGCTATATCGTAAAGGAATTCGCTCAAAAAGAATACAAGAGTTATATTTTGCTTGACTTCAATAAGATAGGAAAGAACATAAAATCCTTGTTCGAAACCTACCTGGATGACTTGGATACATTCTTTATGTATTTGAGCAGTTTCAACAATACACCTCTATATCCAAGAGAATCGGTTATTATCTTTGATGAAGTGCAATTGTATCCTCGGGCTCGTACTGCTATCAAGTATCTGGTTGAAGATGGACGCTACGATTATATCGAGACTGGTTCGCTTGTTTCTATCAAAAAGAACGTTGAGGATATCATGATTCCTTCTGAGGAGGAAGAAATATTGATGTATCCTATGGATTTCGAGGAGTTCTTGTGGGCATTGAACAATGAAACCTTGATGCCGCTTATACGAATGAACTTTCTGAAAAAGCATGAGATGGGACAGATGATGCATCGCATGGCAATGGACTATTTCAGACAGTATCTTATTGTTGGAGGAATGCCACAGGCTGTAGCTAAATTCGTAGAAACTCGAGATTTCAATAAGGTGGATCGTGTGAAGCGACAAATTCTTACCTTATATCGTAATGATATTCAAAAGTATGCTTCAACTTATGTATTTAAAGTTACTCAGATTTTTGATACAATTCCTTCTCAACTTCAAAAACATGAGAAGAAATTTATGTTGAAAGCA
>USQD01000064.1 GCA_900556795.1 uncultured Prevotella sp.
CGCCTTCTGCCTAAGACGGAGAAGTATGAAGCCGTGCATTATATGCTCAACGAGTGGGATGCCTTGATGAACATCTTTACCAGAGGAGATTACCATCTGGACAACAATCTTGTGGAACGACTCAACAGATACATATCATTATCCCGAAGAAACTCACTTTTCTTCGGGTCGCATGCCGGTGCCAAACGGGCAGCCATATTCTATTCGCTTGCATGCTCCTGCAGACTGCAAGGTGTTAACTTCTTTGAATATATATCCGATGTCATCAACAAAGCTGCAGCACTGCCACCAAGAACACCGATAAGCAAGTACCGAGAATTGCTGCCGGATAAATGGAAACAAAAAAATATCGCTCAAGAATAAAAACTTGAGCGATATTTTTTTGACGTGTATATACTAGCATCGCGGATACGCTTACATTCTTTCCTTCATGATTAAATGGAAATCTCTAAATGTTGAGCAATTATACTCTTTCATGTCACCTTTCGTGCCATCTTTCATGTCAAAAATGACAATAAAAGAAATAATCCAAAAGGATATTTTATCATATTTTGCACATAATATAATACCTGTTATTACGTGCAAAATCCATTATTATACATTGATAATCAACACTGTACATCATCATAAGAGAAAAAGCAATTGACTTAGCTATATCCCCCCTCATCTATTAAATTCTTTCTTGCACCCTTTCTTGCATTTTCATGAAACAGGATTTATCTAATCATACATATTGCACATAATCACACGGCTATGATTATATGCAAAATCCGTGATTATAATTTGATTATCAACAATATGCTTAAAGTGTTAGAATCGAAAGATGAGGTATTGCATCGAAGCGTCCCTACAAAGAGGCTTTCTCCACCAACATATCATGAAAAGCTTTGAAATCAAACAGAGACAACAAACTGCTCACACCTATTACAAATTCCACCAACTGAGTTTTATTATTATTTAGCATATCATTCCATCTATATTCCAAGATTATGTCGTACCTTTGCACCCGAAGATAAGCGTTCTGTAACACAAAGGACGGAAGCGGCTCGGATTCAGTGCTTTGCACTTGTTTCCAGAGATTTACAATTTGAGGCTAAAAAAGCGGTACAACTTTACCGTTAAGGCATTGAAAACAAGCACATTGCATTTGTCACCCATTTTCTCTGCACTTGTAAAAAGGGTAGTTGTACCGTTTAAAAGATAAAAGCTTAACTATCAGCAACATCCACATGTTGCGTAGGGAAATAAGTCGTGATAAACAACGATTAATATCGACAACAAAATTGGTTAGGAGGTAAATGTTGTTCATAAAAGGCATTTACCTCCTATTTTCACATTTATCGACCTCCCACACCACCGTACGTGCCGTTCAGCATACGGCGGTTTCGTGCTTTTACACCTCACGGTGTGTGACAAGTTGTTTTCAGCCATCCCTTCGAGATACGTCACTTCTATTCTATTGTCGGATTCCGTCCTATCGTGTGAATAGAGAGTTCCTTTTCGGACATCTGACTACAAAAGACTCTCAAGGTAGCAGTCATTTACTATTGTACTGCACGATTCAGTCCTTCCCTTTAGGCAACCCGTGGCTTGGGTACTATGACCTCTGCTGACTTCTCACGACAAGCTTTACCCCGTCATGGTACATCGAATACATCATCTTCACCATGCGTCCGTGAGACCTCCTCGGATAAGGGCATTATCTTTCCATCTTATACCCACTTCATTTACACCAACCGTTCCGAATAGCTATAGGGCTTTGGTTTGTTCAGCAACCTTACCCACGGTCATATGCCTTGTATGAAGTTTCTGTTCGTTAGGTCAGATGTTTGCCGCCAGCCTCCTTCAAATTCCACCTCGCGATGGACACCCTTGCTCTTGGCTATGCAATTACCGCTATTAGGGCTTGCTCGGGACTTTCACCCGTTAGACAATGCTCATGCCGAGCGTACTGAAAGAGGCAATCCGTCGTTACACGAATTGCCTCTTGATTTTCACATTTTGCCGTAAGTGCAGTTATTCATTCTCTGTAGAGTTATCTGAATACCATTTTGTGATACTTCATCGAGCCGCTAGCCACCTCTTCCAGCCATTCGTGCTTGGTCTGAGTCATGCCCGTGATGTGGCGCAGGATAATCCCGTCGTCCATCATGGTTCCCAGCCGCACGGTGTTTGCCGCAATCATCGCATCGTTCCAGTTGTCCAGGAACTGCTCTATCTCTTTCTTCAGTTGTTACATGCTTGTTTCCTCTTCGCTAAATGTCACACTCTCAATCTCACTCACGGCAAACTGCCGCTCCGAGCCGTCCTTCATCCACACCCGCATGGTCTGCGCCTCGCAAGCACAGACCAGCAGTGTGCAGCATATTGTAGCAAGCAGTTTGTTCATTTCATATCCTCTACAGCAGTGAACATAAAGTTGGACTCGCGACGTTTGATGAGCCATTTGCCATTCTGCTTCACGTAGGTGTCGTGATAGCGTACACCACTCTGATTCCTCTTCCCATTGCCAATGAGCGTCACGAAGCAGTAGGAAATACCTGTGGCTGTGTCACCATCGATTTCTACTGTCTGCTGGCCGTTCAGATGGTAGACCACATCAAACAGGGCAAGATAATCAGCGAAAGCCTTACCAATCTGTTCTTTTCCTTTCATCACTGAGACATGCTCACCAGCCTTCGAGTGTACTTCAGCATCGTCGGTAAACAAGTCCATCTGTGACTTGACATCCTTCACATCAGCAAGGTTTGAGAACGTATCCACGAGTTTCTTCAATGCCAACTGATCATCAGTCTGTGCATAAGCCCATGTCGTGGTCATCAGGGCAAACATAATAAACAATACTTTTTTCATATACTCTGTTCTAAAAATGTTAATACGATGCAAAACGGTGGTTACACTCCAGGGCATTGATGCGCTTCATCTCGTCGGGAGTCAGTTCAAAGTCGAAGATGTCGTAGTCCTCAGCGATATGGGTAGCGTTGGAAGAACCTGGAATCGCGATGGTACCGCATTGCAGATGCCAACGGAGCAAAATCTGATAGGCAGACTTGTTGTGAGCCTGGGCGATGCTGGTGATGACCTCATGCTCAGAGAACGTCATCTGTCCCTGCCGCACAAGGATGTGTACGTGATACCTGCCCACGAACTCCGTCACCTGCCGTCCGTCACGCTTCGTGTTAATCAGATTACAACCGTAAGTATCTTCCATAACTTCTATTTGTTTTTCAAGATAACGGAAGTGGGTGGCTGTTTAGTGTGTCGCTTTGAGGTATTGCAAATCACCATACCAATAAGAAGCTGTACAGCCACCGTCAATCAGAAAGTCGGCACCGCTGATGAAACGTCCTCGGGAGGACATCAGGAACTCAGCCATATCACCCACTTCGTCGGGTGTTCCGGCACGGCGGGCGGGCATGCCCTCAATCATCTTCAAGTAACCATCCTTGCGTGGGCCATGCAATTCATCGTTGGCCAATGGCGTGATGATGATACCTGGTGAGATTGAGTTAATGGTGGCACCACGTCGTCCCCAGCGAGTAGCCTCGAACATCACGCGGAGCACATTGCAACGCTTCGAGTACTGATAGGCTTTCAGCGTGTCGTTGATTTCCTTCAGGAACGGCAATTCCAGCAGCTTGTCAACAGGAGTTGTGGCTAAAGCCTCGTTCTGTTCCTGCGATAAGGCTGGCAGACGATGACCGCTTTGTGACGAGATAATCGCACCTGATCCACCCTCTGCAATCACCTTGCCGAACTCTTCCAATAGAACACTTGTTCCATAAAGGTCAACGCGAAGAATCTCAGCTACGGGAGCCTGTGAAGGTGACACACCAGCGGCATTCACAACATTCGTTACGTATCCCTTGTTGGTGGCAAAGCCCACCAATTTCAGGATGTCACCTTTTGAACCAAGGTCACATTGGATAGTTGAGCACTCAAATCCTGCATCTTCCAATGTCCTTGCTGCTTGCTGAGCATTCTCTATGGAGTAGTCTGCCAGCACAATGTGCTTACCAGCCGACACACGACGGATAATAGCCTGTCCGATACTGCCAGCACCTACTAATACTGATACTTGTTTCATTGTTGTTTGATTATCATTTCAGTGCATTATAGGTAGCTACCAATCCCTTTTGACGCTCTGTCAACGTCTGTGCATCTGCTGTTGCCATCATCAATAATGCTACAAATAAATAGACGATTCGTTTCATATTACATGCTCTCCTTAAGAATCTCTGTCACGTCTGACTTCGTCAGATTCAGATAACCGGCGGGATAGCAGATGGTGCCCTCGGTGATGCCGGGAATCATATCTTCAGTGGCACCCAGTTGAGTGATGGTCAAGGGCAGACCTATCTCTTGCATCCAGGCTTTCAGGGCCTGCAGACCAGCTTCGGCTATCTGTTCGTCGGTCATTCCGTTGCTCTGGACATTCCACACGTTCTTGGCGAAGCGCACAAACTTAGACAGACCGTTCTGCATGGCGCGGCGATAGTAGGCCATTGAGACAGATGCCAGCGCATAGCCGTGTGGGGCATGTGTCCAAGCACCCACGCTGTGACCAATCATGTGAACCATCCAGTCCTGCTGCTTGCCCAGTCCGATAAGGGTGTTCAGTGCCCATGTGGCTGTCCACATGATGTTCGAGCGTGCCTCGTAGTCCTGAGGATTCTTTACAGCGATGCGGCTGCTGTGGATGACAGAACGCATCAGTCCTTCAGAGAGGTAGTCGCTGGTGTTGTCATCGAAGTCCGAGAAGTACTGCTCCATGATGTGGTTCATGATGTCGTAGATACCCGCCTTCATCTGGTTCTCGGGTACGGTCATCGTGAACTTCGGATTGAGGATAGAGAACTTAGGCATCAGACGACTGTCGAACACATGCCCCACCTTGAAAGTATGCTCTGCATCTGTAATCACAGTGCCGGCGTTCATCTCAGAGCCTGTGCCAGCCATCGTCAGGATACAGCCCACAGGCAGCAGTCTCTGGTCCTTAGCGGGATTTTCCTGCTTCAGCCAGAACTTGTCCCAGTAGTCGCCTTCATAATAGACAGATGCAGCCACGGCCTTCGAGTAGTCGCAAACGCTGCCGCCGCCAAGGGCAAGGATCAAGTCTACCTCGTTCTCGCGGGCAATCTTGACGCCCTCATGCAGTTTCTCTAAGGTGGGATTGGTCATCACGCCAGGGTTCTCAACGATGGTCTTGCCTGCCTCTTTGAGGATAGCCACCACCTGGTCGTAGATGCCGTTACGTTTTATACTGCCACTGCCGTAGTTGAGCAGCACCACTGGGCCGTAGCCCTTCAGTTCGTCCTTGAGGAAGTTCAAAGACTCATCACCAAAATACAGTTTGGTTGGGTTGTAATAAGAAAAGTTTCCTAACATAATTGTTTTTTTATTATCCGTAATTCTCAATTAAGTATTTCACGAACTGTGGGTCGCCGAAATCTATGGTACCAGCGTCATGCTGGTTCATCTTGGCAATCTGTGCCATATCATCGTCACTCAGCGAGAAGTCAAAGATGTCGATATTCTGCGCCATGCGCTCCTTATGGCTCGACTTAGGAATAGCCACGATGCCACGCTGGGTGAGCCAACGGAGAGCGACCTGAGCGGCAGTCTTATTATACTTGGCACCGATAGTAGTCAGCAGTTCGTTCTTCACAATGCCGTCTGTTCCTTGTCCACCGAGTGGATACCATGCCATCATTTTAGTGCCAAACTCGCCAAGAATCAGCTCAATTCCAGTCTGCTGAGAAAGCGTGTTGCACTCCAACTGGTTCACCATAGGCTTCAACTCTACATAGTGGACAAAGTCGAAGAAACGGCCTGCCTGGAAGTTGCTCACACCGATGGCACGCACCTTGCCTGCACGATAAGCCTTCTCCATAGCCCGCCAAGTGCCGAACACGTCGCTATAGGCCTGATGGATGAGTAACAAATCAATGTACTCCGTCTGCAACTTACGCAGACTCTCATCGATGCTCTTAGCAGCCTGTTCTTCACCAGCATTGGATATCCAGACCTTTGTTACAAGGAACAAATCTTCGCGCTTGATGCCACTCTTGCGCCAGGCATTGCCAACGCCCTCCTCATTCTGGTAGGCCTGTGCCGTATCAATCAGGCGATAGCCTACACTTAATGCTTCACTCACGCAACACTCACACTCTTCAGGGCTTACGAGAAACACACCGTAGCCCAATGTCGGCATCTGAACACCATTGTATAGTTTTATATATTCCATATTATTCGTCGTTAATATCCTAAACCATTCAACCACTTCTCGACCTTTTTCTTTTCCGTACGTACTTCGTGACCATAGATGCTGAATCCCTTTGTAACATCTGCACCAGGGAATGCATCCTTCACATCCTCTACACAGTTGGCCAATCCAGAACCTTCGTGAGTGGTAAAAGGAATGACGGTCTTGCCCTTCAGGTCATTAACATGCTTCTTGAAGAAGGTAAACATTACTTGAGGATAAGTGCCCCACCATACGGGGCCACCGATAAACACAGTGTCGTATTTATTTAGGTCGATGTCGCCTTCATATTCAGGCAACTCACCGTTTTTAACTTCTTCCTTTGCCAGATTGATGAGTGGTGTATAAGCCATGCCGTCGTACTTGTGGGTAACGATTTCAAACTGCTCTGCACCTGTCACTTCTGTGATGTAGTCTGCCACAATCTTCGTGTTACCTACCTCAATGTTTCCTACTGCGTAGTTGTCTCCCGCATGCGAGAAGAACACTACAATTGCCTTTCCGTCTTTTGCCATAACTGTTTTCCCGTTTGTCGTTGTTTGTTCATTCGCAGCAATCTCTTTCTTGCAGTTTCCACCGCATGCAGTGGAAACCAGCATACACAAAGCTGATGCAAGTATCAGTTTCAATGATTTACCCATATTATCCCAAAGTCTGATTCGTTGACCACTCAAAATGCTGCTCACGCTCACTGATCCACCAACGACCGTCAATCTTCTCGTATTTGTCATAGTAGCGTACTGCATGGGTAGTCAGCACATCCTTACCGTCCTGCTCTGTCACCAGCGTAGCCAGTGCATAGCAAGTACCTGTGGCATGAGTCTCGTCAATGAAATCCACACTCTGCTGACCGTTCATGTGGAAAGACACCTTAGCGGCACCGAAAGCCTTGTACTGACGGATCATGTCTTGCACGTTGTTTGCTGTCATGCCCAGCTTACCACCGAAATACACGTTCAGTTTGATGTCAGGACGGAAAATCTCAACGTAGCAGTCCTGGTTGTTCTTGTCACTCTCTGTTGCATAGAAGTCTACTAATGCCTTCAACTCCATGCGGTCTTGAATTCTGAAATCCATTATCTTATCGTTTTTAAGTTTCACGGTGCTAAGTTACGACGTTTTTCTGGTACTTTACTTTCATAAATTGCGTCACAATTTTCACTTTTTACACAAATTGTTCGTTTACTTATAAAATAAAGTGTATGTTTGCAGAAAAAAGCAAGATATGAATACAGATTTTCAATATTCTACAGACTTCTACGGGATGAATTCCCGTGAGTTGAGCCACACCTGCATGCACCTGCTTTGCTTGGCTGGTGAGGCAAGTTTTGTGTTCAACGAGCATTGCTACCACATTATCAAAAACGACATGGTGGTGATACCGACGCCTGATCGTATCAGCAATCTAGCGGCACATGATGAATTGCAGGTAGAATGGTTTGCTGCTGATTATAAGTTTCTTCAGAACCTGCTGCCGTCGAACAACTACAGCATCGGTGGCAGTATCTCGCTGAGCCAAGACCCCGTTATCAAACTGACAAATGAACAAGCACGACATCTGCTTGATGATTTCCATCGTCTTCGTGACCGCAAGGACGACAGCCATGTGCAGTTCTATCGCGAACTGATGGGCAGTCTCTGCCTGACGATGATGTACGACATATTCGAAGCCCATGCCCAACAAGAATCCACAGATACCCATACCGACCGCACAGCTTACATCGTGAAACAGCTGATGACACTACTTTCCACCGGCATTAGCCGAACGGAACGTGATGTGAACTACTATGCAGAGCGACTAAACGTATCGCCAAAGTATCTCTCCGCCACCATCAAACGCGTGACAGGACACAGTGTCACCTCATACATCGACCGACACACCATACCTATATTGAAAGACTATCTGAATGATGAACGTCTGTCCCTCACCCAAATAGCCGACCTGATGAACTTCACGTCACTCTCTTACTTCAGCCGCTACTGCACCAAGCATCTTGGCCAGTCCCCCAGCGAATACCGACAGAGTCTTCAACCGAAATAATACGAGATCTTATTTGTTTGCAGTTTATTTAGCACGTATGTTATCGTATTGTCCTCTGATACAATTGAATTTGCCTCTTGTCAAGATGGCATTCAGTTGGTCACGTATGGTGCATCGGAATTGAACATTTCTCTTTAAACTTTCAGGCACGATTTGCGTCTAATTCTTAGATGATGGCGTTTAAGCACCCATCGCTTTTTAGGTATTATAAATTTTAATTTGTAGCTTATGAAAAGAATTTTTCGAATATTGATGATTGCCATTTGCTGCATGGTTTCATGCAATATGGTGGCGAATGCGGGCAACGACAAGCCTATCTCTGTAAATGCACTTCCTGCCAAGGCCCAAACCTTGCTCAATAATCATTTCAATGGTCAGAAAGTGATGCTTGCAACGATTGAATCGGGAGTTGTCAGCAGAAGCTATGATGTAGTTCTGCAGAATGGCACGAAGCTGGAGTTCGACAAAAAAGGAAATCTTACAGAGATAGACTGCAAGCAGGGAATCGTGCCAGCTCTGTTGATTCCGCAAGCCATCAAGAACTACTTGAAGGATAATTATGCAGGACAATCGGTGAAAAAGATTGAAATGAACAAGAATGAATACGAGGTGGAACTGACAAACGGATTGGATTTGACCTTCAACAAGCATTTCCAATTAATAGATATTGACTGATCTGCATTTTGTAAATAGATTTTCCTGCATAGGGTGAAAACTACAGATAAATTATATGATGGTTTTAAGTAAAAAGTTACGGAGAATATGAATCATCTCCGTAACTTTTTATATTTTTGCT
>USQD01000065.1 GCA_900556795.1 uncultured Prevotella sp.
AGAAAGGCATCCTTCTGAAAAAAGGATGCCTTCCATATATCGGGGTCAAAAAAAATCATTCTTATGCTAAGAATTACTCAGAAATCTGAATAGTTGCACGACGATTGTATGAAACCGGAGCCAATTCCTTCACACCACCGTTTGATTTTACGATGATATTGTCCTTGTCAACTCCCATCTTGACGAGCAAACCGGCTACTCGCTCAGCACGAGCCTGAGAAAGTTTCTCATTAAAGGCAGCAGAACCGGTAGCGCTATCGGCATAACCATTCACCACCAACTTCAGATTATTCTCCTTGGCATACTGTGCAAGTGTCTCCACATTGACCAGATCCTTCTTGGAAGCAATCTTTGACTTACCCAAATTGAAGAAAACAGACACAGGAGTACCTACATACTGCTTCACAACCTTGGTTTCGGCAGTTTTCTGGTTCTCCAACTGGTTTCTCAAACGCTCATTTTCGGCATTGGTATCTTCCAATGTGGCATTGAGCGCATCAAGTTCTGACTGATGAAGGGCAGTGATGGCATCGACATCCGGTGTCTTATCCCATGTCGCTCTACCCAATTTGAAGGTAACACCTACCTCAGCATAGAAATTATTGCAACGACGGGTAAAGGTGTTGCGATTATTGCCTGCGCAACCATCAATATCAGCATCGAATGTATTCACACCGACCTCAGCAAAAAGGTTGGTCTTCTTTCCGATTTTCCATGAAGACTGGATACCGGCACTGTAATCCAAAGCATAGGCATTGTGGGTCATGGAACGACCGATACCGGCACCTGCGAACGGAATGAGATTCCACACACGGTTCTCGTTATAGCCATACAGCAGATTGCTGAGATTGAACATCACCTGCTCATTGGCTACCCAATACTTATTGCCGTTACCTTCATTGGTAGCATCATTGCCATCAGCATCTACATACTTACCCCAGATGCCCTGAATCTTGGTACGGAAACCAAGGCCAGGAGTATACCACTTGCCAAATGCCAGAGAAACTCCAGGATTAGAACGGAACTTCTTGAAAGGACTCTTGGAATAGCCAGCGCCCTTTTCCTGAGCAGAATACCAGGCATTCCAATCTGCACCTACCTCATAAAACCAGTTGCTCCAAAATGAATTGGTAGCAACACTGTATTTCTCCTGAGTAGCTGCGTCCTGAGCAAAAGAGCTCATAGACAGACTAGCCAATGCTAGCATTGAGAAAAACTTCTTCATAACTTTCTCTTTTAAACTATTAGTTACCTATATTAATTATCAATTATCCCAAGAGATGCTCTATCTCATCCTGCTGAAGAATACAAAGCACCGACTTGCCATCGGGGGTATAGTTGACATTCTCGCAGGCAAACAGACCATTCACCAGGTTTTCCATTTCGATATTGCTCAATACCTGACCGTATGGGATGGCAGCCTGACGGGAAAGGGACAATGCCAAAGTCCGGTTGATTTCATCCATCGCCCCTACTCCTTTTTCTATGGCGCTCGTCACCATATCCTGTACCAATCTGACGGGATTCAATCCTTCCAAGCCGGCAGGCACACAGTTCACGGCGTAACTGCCACCTCCCAAGTCTTCCAGTTCAAATCCCATGCCCTGCATCTCCGGCAAAATCTTCTCGAAGATGACCTTCTCTGAAACGGGGAACTGCACAACCTCAGGGAAGAGTACCTTCTGGGAATGGAAAGTGCGGTCCTTGAGCTGCTGCAGATAGCGCTCGTAGAGAATGCGGACATGAGCCCGATGCTGATCGATGATCATCAGTCCCGACTTGACGGCTGTCATGATATACTTGCCCTTATACTGATAATGAGCCGGCGATTTCTCGGCAAGGATATTGGAAGACGTGCATTCCTCCAACGGCTCATCAAAGAGTTCCATCGTATGTTCCTCTACTTCCGATTCGTCTTTCAGTCCTTCATAGAGCTGTTCCCAATTCTCATCTACCTGTGGCTTGATCTTAGATGGCATTGTTCCATAAGATGAAGCTGACGATACCGACGAAGAAGAGATGGCAGAAGTAAAGCTTTCAGCAGATGCCGATGAATGACCGGAAGAAGAGTTTGCCTTGAAAGGATTGTAACCTGGATTCAGGCTGATCTTCGGAGCAGCAGCCGTAGGCGCCTTTTCCGGATTGTATACCGGAATATCCGGTTTGTCTTCCGTATCAAAGTCAATGGTAGGAACCTCATTGAACATACCTATCGACTCCTTGACCGAGGCTAGGATAATCTGCCAGATGGCCTGTTCGTTCTCAAACTTGATTTCAGTCTTCGTTGGATGAATGTTGACATCAATATCCTTCGGGTCTACTTCAAAGTAGAGGAAGTAAGGCACCTGTTCTCCCTGCGGAATTAACCGGTCGAAGGCAGACATCACCGCCTTATTGAAGTAAGGATGCTTCATATATCTGCCATTGACGAAGAAGAACTGGTGAACACCCTTCTTGCGGGCAGCCTCCGGCTTGCCAACGAAACCTGAAATCTTACACATGGTGGTTTCTACATTCACCGGCAACAACTCATGATTGAAGCGCTTGCCGAAAACATCCAGGATGCGCTGCCGGAGATTGGCAGCACGGAGATTGAAAACCTCCGTCTCATTGCTGCGCAGAGAGAAGTTGATCTGCGGATTCACCAAGGCTATACGCTCAAAAGCGGTAAGGATATTATTCAGCTCGGTAGAATTCGATTTCAGGAACTTCCTTCGTGCGGGTACATTATAGAATATATTATTGATGGCGAAGATACTTCCCACCGGACAGGAGCACGGTTCCTGTTTCTCGAAACGGGAACCGGAAATCCGTATCAGGGTTCCTATTTCATCAGAAGCCTGACGGGACTTGAGTTCTACCTGTGCTACGGCAGCGATGGAAGCCAAAGCCTCACCACGGAAGCCCATCGTATGAAGATTGAACAAATCATCAGCCTTGCGGATCTTGGAAGTGGAATGGCGCTCGAAAGCCAAGCGGGCATCCGTCTCCGACATTCCCTTACCATCATCTATCACCTGAATGCTGGTACGACCAGCATCCACCACTACGACTTGGATATTCATCGCTCCGGCATCAACGGCATTCTCTACCAATTCCTTGATGACGGAGGCTGGGCGCTGTATCACCTCACCTGCCGCTATCTGATTGGCTACCGAATCGGGTAAAAGTTGAATTACATCACTCATGACTATACCTTAATAATATATATACTCTTTTAATATATTTTTTTATTTCTCTTTAGGCTTTTCCTTGTCGCCACCAGCCGGTTCCTTAGGTTGCTGCGTTACGGCATCAGACTTCTTCAAGGTCTGCAGCGGCGCCTCATGACGCTTGATAGCCTTGAGTTCCGAGCCCTTGCCCTTGCCTTTCCATACAAAGATATCATTCTTGTCCTTTGGACGGATATCCTCAAACCAGGCAAAGTTAGGCAACTTATACTGTGCCGGCGGTATCTGCGTGATAGGATACAGGGTGCTGGTGAACTTATTGGTCCATATCTTGTCCAGCTTCCGCTGGGCACCCATATACATTCTCATGGTATCCGTCTCCAGATAGTTCAAGCCCACCAGAGAGCTGTCCCTGTCATTGGTCATGTAATAAATGGTCTGCACATTGGCTATAGCCTCAGTCTTCTTGACCTCTCCCGCTTCGAAGAATGACTTCATCTCCTTGGAAGTGATCTGATTGTAATGGACGGAATCCGGCATCTGTTCGATGGAAAGAGCCTGTCCGATGACATGTGCCATGCGAATGGTAGAATCGTTCATGTATACCCTGATTTCCTCACCCAGCAGTTGACGGTTGCCGTTCCAGGTGATAGGATCCTTATACATCGTCATGCAGGAATCCTTGGAGTTGAAGACCAGGGAATCGCATACTGCCTGCACATCTGCACGGTAAGCCCTTACCTTAGGATAGGCATGCACCTTACGGTAAACGGAGTCGGTATTGATATGGAAGGTATAGATGCGCATGGTATCTGAATGCATCCACAAGGTATCCTTCTTGGAGAAATCCACGGCAACAGGATTGCGGGTAGCAAATCCGGTACCGGTCTTCTGATTATATCGCAGATAATTGCAGGTAAGCGAATTCTTGTTCTTCTTATCCACAAAAACGACATTGCCATATCCGGTACTCTCGCCATTCTTCTTATAATAGAGACTGTCGCCGGTGATACTCTTCTCCTTGTCGATGATGGTAGAACGGCCAAAGAGCCTTGCCTTATCTGTTCTGGTATCATAATAGCCATCCTCGGTATGGACGATACCGCCACTTCCAGAAACAATCTTTGACGGACCCACCATGTGGGCTGTGGATGTTGGCACATCATAATACAAGGTATCGGTGGTAACTACATCCTTGCCACTGCGCAACTTGACATTGTAGACAAACTTTGCCTCACGGGTCTCGGTATGATACTCACCCCAGTCGGAGACCAGACGATCCCTGCCATCGATGAGCGTACCACCATCAAAGAAGTTTGCCATGTTGTACAGTCGGTCGAAATCCAGACTGTCGGTACGCAAAGTCTGACGACGGTGATGCAACACCACATTCTTGCGGGCATGCATCATCTGCATCTGACCATCATAATCAGCTCTGTCACAAGTGAGCGACAAGGTATCGCCCTGTCTGTAATGCACATGTCCGAAAGCCTTGACGGAATTGGAAGCCTGATAGAAATAGGCACTATCACAGGTAAGATGACCGCCCTGATGAGAGAAGGAAACCTTTCCCTTTACAATCTGAGCATCAGGATTGTTACCATACATATCATAACGGAGTTCATCAGCATGCAACAAATAGACGCGGTCTCCGTTAGGACGCTTCTTACTACGCTTTTTAGGGGCTTGCATGGCCTGTACCAAACAAAACCCAAATAGGCATAGAATCAATATAATAGAGATTCTATGCCCGTTCTTAATATTATCAGAATGCTTGTTTATCATTTAATCCAACCTTGATATTCAAACTTACAATCCTTGTATCGATCGTTCATTCGAACGTATGTCTTCTTGATTTTATCCACTACCCAGTCGTGAATGGTCTTCTGGCGTTCCTTGGCCAGCACCACATCCTGCATCACCTGGAAATCTTCGGTGATGGTAGCACGGTGACCCTCTACTCTACTAACCAGCTTCACCAAGGCGCAGGTAGTTTTTCCCTTGGTATTGACCATGGTAAACGGTGCTGAAATCTGTCCCACCTTCATGGTATCCACCATACGTGCCACCTCAGTAGGCAGGTCCTTCATCTTGAACTTAGAAGTACGTACATCACCATCGACCACGTTCACCATCATACCCTTGTTGTTGCGGGTGTCCTTATCATCAGAAAGTGCACCGACAGCTGCCTCGAAAGTAAACTTATTGGCACGGATATCATCAGCTATGGAATCCAGACGTCCGATAGACTTATCGATAGCTTCCTGAGAAACCCGTGGCTTCAGCAGGATGTGACGGCACTTCAGCTTATCACCACGCTTGTCAATCAACTGGATGATATGGAAACCGAACTCAGACTCCACAATCTTGGAAATCTTCTTTGGATCAGTCAGGTTGAAAGCTACATTTGCAAAGGCAGGATCCAACATACCTCTTCCTACATAGTCCATCTCACCACCCATACGGGCAGAACCAGGGTCTTCAGAATACAAACGTGCCAAAGTAGCGAAAGTAGTCTCACCCTTGTTCACACGATCGGTAAACTCGCGCAGCTGGTTCTTCACACGGTTGATTTCCTCCATCGGAATACGAGGCTGCATGGTCAGAATTTCCACTTCCACCTCTGTCGGTACGAAAGGAATACTGTCGGCAGGCAAGTTGTTGAAATACTTACGTACCTGAGCAGGAGAAACCTTGATATTCTTGACCAGTTCCTGCTTCATTCTCTGAATCAGCTGCTGGTTTCTGAAGTCATCATGCATCTGCTCACGCATCTGAGTGATGGTCTGCTTGCGATACTCCTCCAGTTTTTCTTTAGAACCAATCATGGAAACCCACGCATTGATCTGTGCATCAATACCCTGCATCACTTCTGATTCAGAAACCTCGATACTATCAATGGCAGCCTGATGAAGGAAGAGCTTCTGAACAGCAATCTGTTCCGGAATAGAACAGTCTGGATCACCGGCATAACGGATACCTTCAGCCTCAGCCTGCAAACGGGTAACCTCAACATCAGACTTCAAAATAGCCTCATCTCCCACGACCCAGATAACCTCATCTACGACGCTACCCTCATTGACAGGCTGTGAGACAGCAGCAGTCTTCTCTGCTACCGAGTCAGAATCGGCAGTCTTTGCCAAAGCACTCTTGCCACTTCTCGTAGCATTGGCACTGATTCCAACAATCATCAAGAGAGCCACGAGAGCCCAACTTGTCTTATATCCCAATTTCATCTATGCTTCTATATATATATTAATGTTTATTCACCGTAGCCAAAACTTCCTGATTGACTACAACCTTATATTTCTTCTTCAATTCAGCAACCCACTCTTTCTCGAGCATGTCCTGATAGTCGGCAACCACCAACGCTTTCACATCAGCATACTCCTGTGGTCCCTTCTTCAAGACCTTTCCATAAGTTGCATCAATAGGATAATCCTTGACAGGTTCCACCTTCACGTCTTTTCTGAACACCTTATTGTCCACCAGAGCGTTGTCTCCCTGCTTGAAAATACCCTTTTCTACACGGATGCGAGTAACGGAATCGGCATTGAAGGTAGTTCTAAGCACCTCAGCCCATTCATTGAAAGGCTTTCCTTTCACAGCCTTCTTCACAGCCTTCACATCCGCCTGATTTTTCACATGGTAAGCAATACCCTTGAATCGAGGCTGATCCCATGCATAATTCTTCTTGTGCTTGGCGAAATAAGCAGCCAGAGCTTTCTCGTCCTTGGCAGCCTTCTCCCAAACCAGACGGTTGCTAATTTCATACAGCAACAATCCATCATGATATTCCTGAACCAGATATTTCAGCTGATCATCTGCAGCGGTCATTTTCGCAGTCATATCATCGAGCACAGCTTCCTTATCTCCAAATTGTGCAGATGATTTACAGATGGAATCCAACTTCGTATCAATAATATGCTCTCTGATGCCACGGGCATCAATAAAGCGACAAATATCTGTCTTCACCGAGTCGTATGGGAAGAAATCCTGCTTACCCATCAACTTGATGATATGATATCCAAACTCAGACAAGACAGGCTTAGACATCTCTCCTACCTTCATAGAGAAGCAGGCATCTTCGAAAGCCTTGACAGTCTGTCCCTTGGTTATCCATGAAATATCTCCACCTTTTACGGCAGAGCCTTTATCATCGGAATATTTCTTTGCCAATTCAGCAAAGTTACCCCCTTTTTTCAATACCTGATACAAAGAGTCGGCTCTATATTTAGCCTTATCCTGTTCTGCAGCAGAAGCTTTCTGACCCAATCTTATCAAGATATGAGCAGGTTTTACCATTCCGCCAGCAGCAAGCACTCTCTGCCTGGTATCATTATAAATTTTATGCGCTTCCGTCTCAACATCCTTTTCAGAAATAACGAAAGGACGGATTTGCTGGTCACGATACTGCAGGAACTCAGCCTTGAAAGAAGACAAAGTATCCAGATGAGCATCCAGGGCAGCCTGTACCTTTAACTTGTAATTAACGAACAAGTCGACATATTCCTTGACAGATTTCTTGTCAATGACATCATCCGAATTATTCTTATTAAAAGAATATTCAAATTCAGAGCGACTGACGGGCTGACCATTGATGGTCATAACAGTAGGATCGTTTTGAGCAAAAGCTATGCTCCCTTGAAGGAGCATAGCCAGAGAAAGCGCATAAAACTTCATATTAATATTTAATATCTTACTTTTAAATTACTGAGGACGGCTATAGTTTGGCGCCTCACTGGTGATAGTAATATCATGTGGGTGGCTCTCCAAAACACCAGCATTAGTAATGCGGGTGAACTTAGCACCGTGCAACTTCTCGATACTAGCTGCGCCACAATATCCCATACCAGAACGCAAGCCACCCATCAACTGATAGATAACCTCCTGAACGGTTCCCTTGTAAGGAACACGACCAGCAATACCCTCTGGAACCAATTTCTTGACATCCTTGGTATCGCCCTGGAAGTAACGGTCCTTAGAACCATTCTTCTGCTCCATAGCCTCCAAAGAGCCCATACCACGATAGCTCTTGAACTTACGACCGTTGAAGATGATGGTATCACCAGGACTCTCCTCGGTACCAGCTACCAATGAACCGATCATAACGCAGCTACCACCAGCAGCCAAAGCCTTCACGACATCACCAGAATAGCGGAGACCACCATCAGCAATCAAAGGCACACCTGTGCCCTGCAATGCAGAAAATACATCATAAACGGCACTCAACTGAGGAACACCCACACCGGCAACGACACGAGTGGTACAGATAGAACCAGGACCGATACCCACCTTGACACCATCAGCACCATTCTCAACCAGATACTTGGCAGCAGCACCAGTAGCCACGTTACCAACTACCACGTCAACTTGCGGGAAGGCAGCCTTCACTTCATGAAGCTTTTCCACCACGCCCTTAGAATGACCATGAGCAGTATCAATGACGATGGCATCAGCACCAGCCTCAACCAAAGCCTTTGCACGATCCAATGTATCGGCAGTAACACCTACACCGGCAGCCACGCGGAGACGACCCTTGGCATCCTTACATGCCATTGGTTTATCCTTAGCCTTGGTGATGTCCTTGTAAGTAATCAAACCTACGAGGTGATTCTCGTTGTCCACAACAGGAAGCTTCTCGATCTTGTTCTCCTGCAAGATAGCAGCAGCTGCAATCAAGTCGGTCTGGATATGAGTAGTAACCAGGTTCTCGCTGGTCATTACCTCATCAATCTTCTTGTCCATGTGACGCTCGAAACGAAGGTCACGGTTGGTCACGATACCCACGAGATGATTTTCATCATCTACCACAGGAATACCACCGATATGATAATCGTGCATCATATCAAGAGCATCCTTCACTGTACTGCCACGACGGATGGTGACAGGGTCATAAATCATACCATTCTCAGC
>USQD01000066.1 GCA_900556795.1 uncultured Prevotella sp.
GCCCACACCATCGGCTACCATCACAAAATGGTGATTCTCTACAACATGAAAGGCTTCTGGAACTCCACCATCGCCCTTTTGGACGATATGGCAGAGAAAAGCATGATTCGTGGCGATTGGCGAGATGTGATTGAAGTGGCAGATAACCTGGAAGAATTGGCAAAGCTCTGCGAGGCATAAAAATCCTATATAAATAGATGAAGAAAGAGCGGAAAAACAACTGTTAACTGTTAACTCTGTTAACCCCAGTTGCCTTTCCGCTCTTTTATAATAATCTCTAATAAGAAATCTCCTATTCTGCCAGCAGCTTCTCTGCCATTGCCTTACCCAAAGCCTCGCACTTCGCCTTGACCTCTGGAGTAATCGCCTGCTTCATATCCACCGGCTCGCCTACTGGCTCGTAGTGGAGCTTGGTTTCGTTCCACTCCTGAATCTTTGCCACAGCCTTGCTTGCCCAGCAATGAGAACCGTACCAGCCAAGAAGGTGGTTCTTGATGTCCTTATTGGCAAGCTCGGAGAGGAGAACCTCCATCTCGTGATAAAGACCGGCATTGTAGGTTGGAGCACCCACGATAAGACCCTTGTAGCGGAAGATGTCGCGCAGGATGTAGCTGTGGTGAGTCTTCGAGATATTATACATCACGATGTTCTTCACGCCTGCCTTGCTTGCTGAACGGGCGATAATTTCAGCCATACGCTCGGTGTTGCCATACATGGTACCGTAGCAGATAACCAAGCCCAGCTCCGTCTCGTACTTCGACATCTTATCATACATGCCGATTACCTTCTCAATATGCTCGTGCCAAACAGGACCATGGGTTGAGCAGATGTAATCCAGCTCCACGCCAGCCAACTTCTTCAAGGCATTCTGAACAGGGATTCCATACTTACCCACAATGTTTGAGTAGTAGCGAACCATCTCCAGCCAGAAAGTCTCGCAGTTGATTTCCGTATCGATGATTCCGCCGTTCAGCGCGCCGAAGCAGCCGAACGCATCTCCCGAGAAGAGCACCTTGTTCTTCGCATCCAGGGTAACCATCGTCTCTGGCCAGTGAACCATAGGGATGAGAACGAAGCTCAGCTCGTGGTTGCCGAGTGAGAGGGTTTCGCCATTCTTCACCTCTACCACGTCATCAGTTACGCCATAGAAGCCTTCCAGCATTCCCAGCGTCTTCTTGTTGCCCACAATCTTGATGTTAGGGTAATATTTCTTGATGAGGGCGATAGAGCCACTATGGTCAGGTTCCATGTGGTTGATGATGAGGTAATCGATTTCTCGGTCGCCAATCACCTCGTGGATATTCTCGAGGAACTGGGTGAAGAAATCAACCTCTACAGTATCTACCAGCGCTACCTTCTCATCGTCAATGATATAAGAGTTGTAGCTCACTCCGTTAGGCAAAGGCCAAAGGCCCTCAAAACGATGCTTGTTACGGTCGTTAACGCCTACGTAATAAATCTTGTTTATAATTTCTGTCATATCCTTATATTTTTATAATTCCTTCTTCTTTTCTTCTCCGAATTCCTTGGAAACATAATTGTAGATATCCTTGCAGCATTCGGTGGAGAAATCCTGGGCCGATGCAAGCAGGCTATCCCATTGCGCCTCAGATAAGCCGCGGTCGATATCCTCGCGGGTGATTCCATCCTTGATCAGTCCGAATACGAAACCGGCATTGAAGTTATCGCCGGCACCGATGGTGCTCACCGGCTTCATCTTCTCCGAAGGATAACTCTTGGCAAAGCCGTTCTCGGCACGAACCTCTACAGGCTCAGCGCCCTGGGTGCAGATAAACTTCTTGCAGTAGAAACTGATTTCGGCATTATACACCTTGTCAGCCTCCGGTTTCTTATAGAGGATTCCGAAGTCCTCGTGGCTGCCACGAACGAAATCGGCGTGCTCCAGGTTCTCTATCAGATTAGGCGTAATCTTCATAATCTCATGCTGATGAGAAGAGCGGAAGTTTACATCATAATAGAGGATGGCGCCACGACTCTTGGCGTACTCCAGGAAGCCTGCCACCTGAGGACGGACCACAGGATTCAGGGCGAAGAACGAACCGAAGAGCACGATGTCATCGGGATTGATTTCGGGAGTGGCAAACTCCAGCTGGTCGTGAGGATGATCCTTGTAGAAAATGTAGTCAGCATTGTTGTTCTCGTCGAGGAACGCCAACGAGAGTGGCGACTTCGAATCAGGGAAGATACTCACGTTGTCAGCATTCACCCCATTATCTCTCAAGAACTGAATCACATACTCTCCGATACGGTCGTTGCCCGCCTCGCTGATAAACGAAGCATTCACGCCCGCACGTCCCAACGAGATGACTGCATTGAACGATGAGCCACCCGGTACTGCCTCTATCGGCTTGCCGTTCTTGAAGATGATGTCAAGCACGGTCTCTCCTATTCCTATAACCTTACGCATTGTTTTGATGTCTATTTTATTTTTTTGACGGCAAAGATAAGTCTTTTTGGCGATAATGCAAAATAAATGCCCAATATTTTGGATAAATTACATTTTCAATGTAACTTTGCACCTTGAAATGAAATACAATACTTATACATTAGACAACGGACTCCGCATCATCCACCTGCCATCGGATAGCAAGGTGGTGTATTGCGGCTATCAGATAAACGCCGGCACCCGCAACGAGGAGCCGGGCGAAGAGGGTTTGGCTCATTTCTGCGAGCACGTCACCTTCAAGGGCACCGAGCGCCGCAAGGCGTGGCACATTCTCAACTGTCTGGAGAGTGTGGGAGGCGACCTGAATGCCTACACCAACAAGGAGGGCACGGTTTATTACTCTGCCATCCTGAAGGAGCACATCGCAAGAGCCGTGGACCTACTTTCCGACATCGTCTTCCACTCGGTTTATCCGCAGGCGGAGATAGACAAGGAGGTGGAGGTAATCTGCGATGAGATTGAGAGCTATAATGATTCGCCAGCCGAACTGATTTACGATGAGTTCGAGAATATCCTCTTCAAGGGTTCGCCGCTGGGGCACAATATCCTGGGCACTGCCGAGCAGGTTCGCTCCTTCAAGACGGAGGATGCGCTGCGCTTCACAAGGAAGCTTTATCGGCCGGATAATGCGATATTCTTCGCATACGGGGATATCGATTTCAAGAAGCTGGTGAAGCTTATCCAGAAGGCTTTGGGAGAGTGCCCAAAAGGCCGAGAGCTTGCTTGCTCGGCGGATTGCAAATCCGCCGAAACGCCTACGGAAGAAAGGATTGCAGAAGAAACGCCTACTGGCGAAACACCTACGGAAGAAATGGAAGCAGGCGATGCAAATCATAAAGTTCAAAGCTCAAAGTTAAATGTTCAAAGTAAAGTTGCTGGCCAGACGATTGTGATGCAGAAGAATACGCATCAGGCTCATGTGATGATAGGAACCCGAGCTTACGATGTGAACGACGACCGCAGAATGCCGCTCTATCTGCTTAATAATATGCTGGGAGGACCGGGTATGAACGCCAAGCTGAACCTCGCCCTCAGAGAGCACAATGGACTGGTTTACACCGTAGAAAGCACGATGGTAGCTTATGGAGACACGGGCACCTGGAGCATCTATTTCGGCTGCGATGAACACGATGTGAAGCGCTGCCTCCGCCTGGTTCGCAAGGAGCTGGATAAGTTCATGCAGAAGCCATTGAGCGATGCGCAGCTCAAGGCTGCCAAGAAGCAGATCAAGGGGCAGATAGGCGTGGCCTGCGACAACCGTGAGAACTTCGCCCTCGACTTCGGCAAGAGTTTCCTGCATTATGGCTGGGAGAAGAACGTTGACCGCCTCTATGAGCAGGTGGATGCGATTACCGCCGCCCAGATTCAAGCCGTAGCCCAGGAGCTGTTCGATAAAGACAGGCTCACCACCCTGATTTTCAAGTAATTCCTGAAGGGCAGAAGCCAATGCCCACACGCCCTGAAAGGGCAGAAGCTCCTAGCCCAGGGCAACGCCCTGGGTATAAACAGCATTTCGCCCTGCGCCCTGTAAGGGCAAAAGCTTTATTACATGCCTGGTATTTGAAGGCTTTTGCCCTTACAGGGCGACAGGTTTTGCAGTCATAATAACCCAGGGCGCTGCCCTGGGCTAGGAGCTTTTGGGCCTTCAGCCCGTTCTTGAACCACATGCGAAGCTCTATAACTAAAATACAATTTTTAATAACTAACTTTTATACATTATGATGAAAAAATTCATGTTATCAATCTGCCTCCTCTGCGCCTGCACTACCTTACAGGCTCAAGGACGTAAGCACACAACTTTCTATGACCAGAGAGCTACGCTCTTTGAAGTTCTCCCAACCAGCAAGAAGGACATTATCTTCCTGGGAAACAGCATCACCAACGGAGGCGAATGGGCTGAACTGCTCGGCAACCCACACGCCAAGAACCGTGGAATCAGCGGCGATAGAACCGATGGCGTTCTCGACCGCCTCCATACTGTTACCCAGGGCAAGCCAGCCAAGATCTTCCTGCTCATCGGTACCAACGACCTCTCTGCCGGTCGCAGCATAGAGGAAATCGCCAAGAATATCGATGAGATTGCTGAACGGATCAAAAAGGAATCTCCTTCTACCCGACTCTATCTTCAGAGCGTTCTGCCGCTGAACCCAAAATACAATATGTTCGTGGGGCACATGAAGCGCAAGAACGACATTCCTGCCCTCAATGCACTGATTAAGGACATCGCCAACCGCCGTGGCTTGACCTACATCGACCTCTTCTCTGAGTTCGTAATCCCTGGAACCCAGGATATGAACCCGGATTATACCAACGATGGCTTGCATCTGCTCGGAAAAGGCTACCAGAACTGGATTAGAATCCTGAAGCCTTATCTTGGTAAATAAAAAAGAAAATTTCAGAAGACTCTGTATATCTGACAATTACAAACACCAAACGATATAAGAGCATTCGAAATCATCTCTCTGAAAGCATAAAAACAAAGAAAATCGGGCTGTTAACTGTTAACCTGTTAACTACCCGATTTCTTTTTTATATGTGACCATCCCTTAAAGAGGTCTTTTTATATACTATATTGTCTGATAATGATTTCTGATAAAAACAAAAAAAGGAGCATCATCCGCTCCCTCATTCCGGAAAGCCCCATTGGCTCTCCTTCTCCATCTCGGAAGCCCATATTGGCTTCCTACTTTGCTTCAATTACTGTTTCTGAACTTTTAATGTTCTCTACTTTTAAATACCTGAACTTCTCAAAGTTCCTTACCTCGTTGGCTTATTACTTAAGCGAGCTTGTTGCTTGCTGCGCCAACTGTTGCAGCGAATGCTACTACTGCTGCGAATGCAATTCCTAATACTAACATAACTTTTCCTTTCTTTACTTTAAATTAAACTTATCCTTTTTATTAACAATCTTTTATTGTTATCCCTTTTTCAATCTTTACCTAGATCCTAATACCTTCGTATCCTGATGTAATCAATCTTTCTTCCTTATAATCAATACCTTTCGTATCCTGATATTATCAATCTTTTATCCTTTTTTCTTATTTCCGATGCAAAGGTACGAACTTTTGTGTTCGCACACAAATATTTCAGGAGAAAAGTTTCAGAACACCCCGATTTCTTGATTAAGGTCAAGAACCTTTACATTCCCGTTACAGAAGAAGGCGATATTTTTAAAGCTCTTGCCTTTACCTTCGGCCGGTGACCGTTGGTTCAGGGCGAACTGATAAAAGCGAAGGAGAGCCTTTCGCTAGGCATCAAGCAAAAATACGTCCGATAGGCGTCCCGCCGGATTTGAAATCCGGCGTTAAAAAAGGTCCTTACCTATTGAAGATCTGCGGATTTGAAATCCGCAGCAAGCAAGATTGCTTTTCCTATTGGTGTTGGGGAATTGCAAATCCCCCGATTTTAATAGGTCGAATCTTTTTGACGGCGGATTGCAAATCCGCCGGGACGCCTAACGGGAGTCAATCAAAACGCATTCATAATCTCATAGAACATCCGTGTAATCCGCATAATCTGTGCCTAACCTATTCTACGCTGCCATTCCAGGCGTTCCATAGTGCCCATACTTGCCGATGAACTTGGCGGTCTTGGAGAAGGTGCCGTCCTCGTTCTTCACGATGAAGCCACGCTTCTTCCAGGTGCACAGGAGGACAGCAAGCTTGGTCTTGGTGCCATGAACCATGCAGACTTCCTGAATCTCTGCCTTGTCAAAAGTATCATGAACGAAGAGCAGAAGATTGCTCACACCGGATGCATGATAGATAGAACGGTTGTCAGCATCTATCGCCTCCTGCATCTGATTGCCGAAGAAACGCATCTTGCACCACAAATCATACTTCACGCTCCATACGATGAAATCCTCTATCGCCTTCTCCCACTTCTCGCCATTCGCCAGATAAAGCACCATCGCCCTGCGGAAACCATTCGCCAGACTGCGCTTGGCAAACTCGGCATAAGGCTTGTTGTAAGCCAGCTGAGCCAGCTCCATAAGCTCACTGCCCAGGCGCTCGATAAGCTGGCGAGCCTTCCTGCACTCCTTGAAACCGCTGGTGGCATTCAGCTGATGGATGTAAGGAGCCAGCTGCGACTTGAACTGCGCATCATATTCCCCCACAACCGGACAAGGAGCAAACTCTGAACGGAAGATGGTGGCAAGCGACAGGCGGCTCACGGCTCCATCAGCCACCTCACGAACCGAGAAGAACTTCTGGGTAACGGCGATGGTACTGGAAGCATTCCAGTTGAAACGGGTCTTCACGCGGGCAGTAACGCTCTTGGTGCCCACACGCTCCTGACCGTCCTCTGAATTGTCCCAGCAGAGACGAATCAGCTGGCTAGGGTCGTTGAACTTCCTGAGCATGTCTACCTCGTCCATCTTGCAGTAGAGATAAGCATCGCCAGCCTTCTGCGCATCGTCCAGACGCTGGATGTAGGCAGCACGGGTAAGGTCGGGCGAAACGATGCGGATGCAGATGTCTTCCGGGCGCACCGGCTTCTTCTTGTTGTCGCCCATGGTGTTCACCTCGTCCTTCCATTCCTGCTCCTTCTGACGGTTCACCTTATCCATCTGCACCAGGTCTTCGATGATGCTGTTGATAGGTCCGTTTACCGCCGATTTGCCTGACGACATAGGTGCTACGAGCAGATTCATCATCGCCGCCTCATGCACCTGATTGTCAATGTAGCGGAAGCTGACGCCCTTGAGATGAGCAGCCAGCGGAGGGAAGACCGCCATCGCCACAGGCGCCTTGAAATCATCCTCTACCTTGCTGGTGAGCAGCTTGATGAGCTTAGGCAGCTTGGCAGGCAACTGAGGCGGAACTTCGGCGTAGATTCCCGCCTTCTCGGTGGCCTGCTTGGCAAGATGATTCTTGCGGGCAAGCTCCACCGCCTGCTTCACGAGCTGGGGCATTTCCGAGGACTGAGCCACCTTGCAGGCGCTCTCTACAGAGGCAAACGCCTTCGCCTCGTCTTCGCCGAAGATTTCGATTACCTGCTTAATCCAAGCCGCCTCGCTATTGCAGATGTATCTGAGCAGGCAGGCTTCACGATAGATGAAGTTGTTGCGGTTGCCATGGGCAGGAGCGCCGCCCATCAAATCCACCAGCGCCTTGGTAATCTCCTCATAAGGAACGCCATCGTAGGTCTGCTCATACTGCACGGCATTGGCAGCCCTTCTCGCCTTCTCCTCCTCGCTCTCGACAGGCTGGAAATCTACGGTTGGAGCGGAATCAATATCCATCGGACGGCCGTCGATGTCCAGTCCTCTCTTTCTGTAAGCCTCACGATAGGCAGCCACGGCTTCCTTATCCAGGTGCTTGTACCAGTCGTCGGCAGTATAGATCTGGCTGGCAGCATCGGTGATGAAGATGATGCGCTCAGGCGTAACGCAGCTAGGGTCTTCGGTGGCATGGATGAGCTTGCAGAAGGCGCTCTGAGCCTCAGCGATGGTCATTCCGATTGGGATTCGGATGTCGATATGCGCCTTGTTGCGGGCCGAACGTTCCACGTGGAGCACTTTTCCCTTCCAAAGCTCGATTTCATCGGCGGTGAACATCTGCTCACGGGCGACTTTCTCCTGAGGGTCATCAAACATTCCGTTCAGGAGCAGGGCTCTCTTCACGGCTCCTTCTACCTCCTCCGGATTATCGATGTCTACGGTAGTCTGGAAGGTGAAGGCCTCCGGGTCGATGGACTTCTGGGCACGATGGTCGTCCAGGAAGTGGAAGTAGTGAGGCGAACGGAAAGGCAGCTGCTTCTTGAAGATGGAAATCTGTCTGTCGAGCTGCTTGTAGGCCTCAGTCTGCTTCTGCTCCTCGCCCATCAGATTCTGCTTGGCGGTAAGGTCGCGAATCTGTCCTACGAGGTTGCTGAGCCAGGACTGCTTGGTGAGCTCGGTGTAGTAATCGAGGAGATAAGTAGCAATCTGCCCCATGTTTGCATTGCGATGAGGGTTCATTGCGATGAGGCGGCTGCTCATCTGCTTGCATTCATCAAATGAGATCATTTTAAAATTAGACATAATAACAAATATTTAGATTAAACCAAAGACGAGAACTCAGGCTCCCGCCGCTCAACCGTTCGGAAAAGCAGTGCAAAAATAAGGAATAAAAGAAGCGTTTCCAAACGTCCGGGAAAATAAGATTGTAAAGGTATAAAAGCAAGGCGAAATGGTATAAAAGGGCAGAAAAGCGGTATAAAAGGGGTATAATAGTTGAAGATCGGAAGAGCACACGTCTGAACTCCAGTCACGTTTCGGAATCTCGTATGCCGTCTTCTGCTTGAAAAA
>USQD01000067.1 GCA_900556795.1 uncultured Prevotella sp.
CTTTTAACCAAAATGAGGAAAGTAACTGATAACCAGTAAACTTTCCTCATTCTTCTCTCAAACACTTTTTATATGTAGTTTCACTTTTGAAGTATGTCACTTTCACCCCGTAAGTATGATACTTATACTTCAAAAGCAGCAAGGAGATAAGAAGTAATACCAAACAGGAAGCGTCCTGCTCTTTTTTCTCGGTGAACCATAATCTAAGTGTGAGAAAGTATGAGAAAGTATGAGAAAGTATGAAGTAGTGTTTTCAGATTTCGTATCTTTGCAGCGTCATTCAAAGAGAATGATATTCCTATCCCAACGGGGAGGGAAATAATGCTAGCAAATTGATGAGAACTATAAAAAATATAAGGACATCTCAGTCTCTATCAAAGAAACAAAGGTGCCCCTATAAAATATACCAGAGTCGCCAGTCTGCAAATAAGGGATTTATTCTGCAATACCCTGCTTCTCAATACGCTTAGCCTCTTCAAGCAACTTGATGGCATCCACATACTGAGCGATACCCTGTGCCACTTCCTTGGCTGCTTTCATTGCCAAGACAACAGTCTGAGGACGGTGGACCACATCACCTCCGGCAAAAACACCGCGACGGGTTGTCATACCGAAAGGACGCTCCACCACCTTTACGTATCCCTTCTCATCTACCTCTATACCCTCGGTAGTAGACACAATACGGTTGGCAGGTCTCGAACCAATGGCCAGATAAATACGATCGAACTTTTCAACTCTTTCGCCCTCAGGAGTATTCAATACACAACTTCCAAGACGGCCATTTTTACCTTTGAGGAAAGCTTCAACGGTGGTCTTCCACTCAAATTTAACCCCTTCCTTGAG
Source organism: uncultured Prevotella sp. (assembly GCA_900556795.1). Taxonomy (GTDB): domain Bacteria; phylum Bacteroidota; class Bacteroidia; order Bacteroidales; family Bacteroidaceae; genus Prevotella. Next base: position 844 of record USQD01000067.1, read on the forward strand.
CGCTTCCTCATACTCACTCTTGATGGCAGGCATCTCTTCCTGCGTCTTACGATAAAGCACGGTTACATCAGCACCGAGACGAATGGCAGTACGAGCAGCATCCATAGCCACATTACCACCACCAATCACACCAACCTTCTCTCCACCACGCAAAGGCACCATATCACGAGTCAAAGCTCCTTCGTTATAGGCATTTACATTGTGCAGGAAATATGTACTCTGGCTGACACCGTGAAGGTTTGAACCTGGAGTGGAATCCATATTTTGAGGTACACTGGTACCTGTACCCATAAAGATGGCATCATAGCCTGCGCGGAAAAGACTGTCGATTGTAATATTGTTCTCACCTACCATACAGTTAGTGATAAACTGCACACCGAGAGCCTCTATCTTACTGATCTCATCACGTACAACGCTCTTAGGCAAACGATACTCAGGAATACCATACATCAAGACTCCTCCCGGCTCTGCCTGTCCCTCAAAAATAGTGACATTAAAGCCCTGACGAGCCAAATCTCCCGCAACAGTCAAACCTGCAGGACCAGAACCGATGACAGCAATGCGGCCACGGGTCTTCTGCGGCAAGCGTTCACGGGAAAGCTTCATCTTCGTATCAAAATCGGCAACAAACTGTTCCAGTTTTCCTATCTGTACAGGCTTACCCTTCTTTCCCAGCACACAATGACCTTGGCACTGCTTCTCATGAGGGCATACACGTCCGCAGATAGCAGGCAGATTTGTTTTTGCATTGAGGATACTCATTGCAGCACCCATGTTACCCATAGAGAGTTCATGCACAAAGTCAGGAATGTCGTTTTCAATAGGACATCCCTTCTTACACTGCGGAATCTTGCAGTGAAGGCAACGTTTGGCTTCCTCTATCGCCTCACGGGTAGAGAAGCCCTCGTTTACAACCTGAAAAGCGGCAGAGGTATCAACCTGAGCTTGCTGCTCATTCATATCTATTCCTTTCTGACTTGTCTGTTCGTCCATTACTACTCTTCTTTTATGTTTTACAATCTTTCTTGAAAAACAGAGAGTCTTATATTCCCATACAAGACTCCCTACATAAGTTTAAATTATTAATAATTATGTTTTCTTGATTTCTATATCTTCCTTCACATGATTTCTGATCTTTGTGAGGAATACCTTCATGCGCTTGGCATCCTTATGATCGATGATATCAATCAATTCGGCAAGCTCTTCACGAATCTGCGCTACCTGACCACTTGTATAAGGGTTGAAGAGTATCTCCTGCAACAGATAATCATCCTCGTTCAATACCCCTTTGGCTATCTGCATGTGACGTTTGAAGGTGGTACCAGGTGCATCCTGATGTTTCATAACCGCAGCGAATGCAAAAGTACTCACAAAAGGAATACTCAACGAATAAGCCACCGTCTGGTCGTGCTCATCAAAAGTATACTCATGAAGACTCAATCCCAACTTCTGATACAGGTCTTTGAAGAAAATCTTACCCATATAGTCACCCTCCTTGATAATGACAGCATTCTCTTCAGAAAGCTGGTTCAAATTGGCGAAAGTAGGACCAAACATCGGGTGCGTACTCACAAATCGGAAGCCACTCTTTTCATAGAATTCCTGCAAGCCAGTCTTCACGGATGCAATATCCGAAATGATGCAGTCGTGAGAAAGATGTGGCAACAACTCCTCGAAGGCTGAAAGAGTGTATTTTACCGTCACGGCATTGATGACAAGCTCGGGACGGAACATCTCAATCTCTTCCATTTTAGTAAAGCGGTAGCAGTTATAGGTGAAACGCAGACGCTTGGCATCCTTTTCAAAAACAGCCACCTCGTGATCGAAGCTGAGCAGGTCGATGAAGAAACTTCCCATCTTTCCTGCTCCCATGATTAATATTCTCATAATATTTAAGTGAAGAACGAAGAGTGAAGAACGAAGTTCACTCTTCACTTAATTTAATTCTGATTCAATATTTCCAACTGCTGGCGAACACTCTCTTCATGAATGTGCTCAAAAATCTGAGCAGCAAACTCAGGGCTCATGCCACAGAGCGAAGCCTGAGCACCACGCTTGTCAAGAATCTCGTTATAACGGTTGGTCTGAACGATAGTCATATTATGCTCCTTCTTGTAAGTACCAATCTCACGGCATACACGCATACGCTTAGCCAAGAGATCCATCAGCTGATTGTCGAGTTCATCAATCTGACCACGCAACTGATGCAGACCTTCTGTTGAATAATGCTCATCACGTACTACGAGAAGACTCAGAATGTAATCCAGAATTTCTGGAGTAACCTGCTGCTTAGCATCGCTCCAGGCATCATCAGGACTGCAATGGCTCTCTACGATAAGACCATCAAAACCTAAGTCCATAGCCTGCTGGCAAAGAGGAGCAATCAAATCGCGACGACCACCGATATGGCTAGGATCACAGATGATTGGCAACTGAGGCAGACGACGGTGCAATTCAATAGGAATCTGCCACATTGGAAGATTGCGATAGATTTTCTTATCGAAACTTGAGAAACCACGGTGGATAGCACCAAGCTTCTTGATACCAGCCTGATTAATACGCTGGAGAGCACCAATCCAAAGTTCGAGGTCTGGGTTTACAGGATTCTTTACCAATACCGGAACGTCCACACCCTTCAAGCTATCAGCAAGAGCCTGCATGGCAAATGGGTTGGCGGATGTACGTGCACCTACCCAGAGAATGTCGATTCCATATTTCAAGGCGAGCTCTACATGCTCAGGAGTAGCCACCTCTGTAGCTGTGAGCATACCTGTCTCCTCCTTTACCTGCTTCATCCAAGGTAAAGCAACCTCGCCATTTCCCTCGAAACCTCCTGGTTTGGTACGTGGCTTCCAAACACCTGCACGGAACATGTGGCAACCCTTAGCTGCCAACTGCTTTGCGGTAGTCATCACTTGCTCTTCTGTCTCTGCAGAGCATGGACCTGCAATGATACAAGGGCGTTCCTGGTCACTAGGAAAATTCAATGGTTCTAATTCTAATTCCATAGTCGTATATTTTTATGTTCTTATGATTCAAATACTTTTTTTATTCTTTCCAAAGCCTCCTTCATTTTCTCATCTTTGGCACAGAGGCTGATGCGGATGTATCGCTTGCCATTACTTCCGAAGATAAATCCTGGCGTGATAAACACGCGAGCCTCATAGAGAATCTTCTCTGTGAGATCTTCTACATCTGTATACTTCTCGGGTATCTTACCCCAGAGGAACATTCCCACCTGATTAGGATCGAACTGGCAATCGAGCACCTTCATAATTTCTTCTGCGAGATCACGGCGACGGCGATAGTTCACTATGTTATTCTCATGATGCCACTCATCAGTATTGTTGAGCATGGCTTCGGCTGCAGCAAGCTGAATACCACGGAAGGATCCGTTATCGATATTGCTCTTCACTTTCAGAATCCAAGAAATAAATGTCTTGTTGCTTGAAATCATCGCCACACGCCAACCTGGCATATTATGACTCTTACTCAAGGAATTAAACTCGATGCAGCAGTCCTTGGCTCCCGGCACCTGCATGATGCTCATTGGGTGCTCGTTGAGGATGAGCGAATATGGGTTGTCGTTCACCACCACGATGTTGTGCTTCTGTGCGAATGCCACCAGCTTTTCGTAGGTTTCGCGCTTCGCCACACCGCCTGTCGGCATGTTAGGATAGTTGGTCCACATCAGCTTTACGTGGCTCAGGTCCATCTTCTCCAAAGCCTCAAAATCCGGCTGCCACCCATTGTCCTCACGCAGATCATAATAAGTAATCTTGGTTCCAAGAATCTTGTTGATGGCTGTATAAGTTGGATAACCTGGATTAGGAATGAGTACCTCATCACCAGGATTGCAGAATGCAAGCGTTACGTGCAGAATACCCTCTTTGCTACCGATAAGCGGCTGGATTTCCGTAGCCCAGTCAAGGTCTACATCATACCAACGCTTATAAAATCCAGCCATAGCCTTACGCAATTCCGGTATGCCCACTGTAGGCTGATAACCATGTGCGTTAGGATTATTGGCTACCTCGCAGAGTTTATCGATAGTCTGCTTAGAAGGCGGCATGTCTGGACTTCCAATGGCAAGGCTGATAATGTCCATGCCCTCGGCATTTAACTTAGCCACTTCCTTCAGCTTGCGACTGAAGTAGTATTCCTGTATTTCCGTTACTCTATTGGCTGGTTGTATCATAATTCTTATTTTTAATTCTTAACTGTCAACTATTAACTATTAATTTCAATCTATTCCTTCTCCTCGTATTCACCAAGTACCTTGATTTCCTTGACCAGCGGTGTGATGGCATCAATACTTTGGCGATAACGTGTCAAATTATCAAAGGTAAGATCCACATAGAAGAGATATTCCCATTCATGTCCGATATTCGGCAACGACTGAATCTTTGTCAGATTGATGTCATAGAAACTAAGAATGGTGAGTACCTTGGAGAGCGATCCTTCTGTATGAGGTAAGCTGAAGACGATACTAGCCTTGTTTGCTTTCTCGATAGGGCGAAGCAGAGCCGCCTTCTGCGGATTACAGACCACCAGGAACCGGGTATAATTGTGCGGATTATCGTGGATTCCTTCCTGCAATACCTTCATGCCATACATGTGGGCAGCATAAACAGAACAGATAGCCGCCCATCCATGCACCTTATGCTGAGCGATATAGGCTGCAGATCCGGCAGTATCTTCTGCTTCCACAGCCTTTAAGTCCGGATGATTGGCAAGAAACTTACCGCACTGCATTAATGCCACAGGATGAGAATGAACTTCCTGGAGGGAACTCCAGTCATCATCAGGCAAGCAGCAGATGCTATGCTCTATATGAAGTTTATGTTCTCCCACAACAGTCGTGCCGCTCTCCCGCAACAACTCATAGTTGTGAAGCAAACTTCCCGCAATCGTATTCTCTATGGCACAGATACCAACCACTGTTGGATCGCGCTTGATATTCTCAAACACCCCTTCGAAGGTGGCGCAACATATCAGCTCTATCTGCTCACCCTCGAAATACTGATGGGCAGCGATGTCGTGGAAAGATCCCAACTCTCCTTGTATTGCTATTCTCTTCATTGCCTTGTTTCTTATCTCTAACCCAATGTTTACTTAAGAACGTTTACGAAAAACGGTCCAACTCTGTATAGAGCGGGACCGTTTCGATGATTTCAAAGAATCTAATATCCTAAGTTGAAATTTACACGCAACTTCCCGCTTTACAATCGCTTGCAAAGTAAAAGTAATAGCTAAAAAAGTATGCGTTCAACTTCTTCATTGTCTTATTATTTTAATTGTTAATATTACGACTGCAAAAGTAACACTTTTATCTGATACCACCAAACAATTTGTCACTTTTTTCTGAATTTTGCTTATATTTTCTGTTCTAAAGCATTTTTTTAGCAGATTTTTATCAGAAAAAGCTTATTTCTTGCAGACTTTTATCAGAAGAAAATAGATTCCTGCTACTCATTTCTGACGGAAACTGAGTCTAATGACAGTGTTCTCTACCTTCTGCCTTAAACTCACCTGTCAACTCTTCTATCTTTTCAGGATTCAGTTGCAGATATCGCTGCATATCCTGCTGTGCTCCTTCCTTGTCGCCCATCTGCATCAACAGCCGCCCACGCTTCAGAAGATTTTCACTCAGGGCAGTCTTGTTTTCTGCATTTCCGACTTCAGCCTCAGCTATCTTCTCCTGCTCCACAATCTGTTGAGTCAGGGTAGCAATCAAGAGCACAGGATTCATCTCATTTAAATCCATATTATCCTTCTATTTAAATAATGTGGAAAACTACGAGATGGCGCCAATGATTTCGGTAACAGAAGCACATCCGTGTGCATCAAGCCATTCATTAATGCCATCCTTTACCTTCTTCGTAACCGCAGGATCAACAAAATTGGCAGTACCAATCTCAATAGCCGTTGCTCCACACATCAGGAATTCGATAGCATCCTTGGCATTCTGTATACCACCCAAACCAACTACAGGAATCTTCACAGCATGCGCTACATCCCAAACCATACGCAAAGCCACAGGTTTCACGCAAGGACCGCTCAAGCCGCCTGTACGAATACTCAACAAAGGCTGACGCTTCTCAATATCAACAGCCATACCCATCAAAGTGTTGATAAGTGAAACAGAGTCTGCACCCTCTGCCTCTACAGCACGGGCAATATCAGCAATATTGGTTACGTTAGGAGAAAGCTTCACGATAAGCGTCTTATGATATGCCTTTCTAACAGCTTTCACAACGCTTGCGGCACCTTCACAAGTAACACCGAATGCCATACCGCCATCTTTCACGTTTGGACAAGAGATATTCAGCTCGATAGCAGGAATCTTATCCAATTCATTGATACGCTCAGCACATGCTGCATAACTCTCAGGAGAATGACCGCTCACATTCACGATCATATTGGTATCAATATCTTTTATCTGAGGATAGATATGTTCGCAGAAATAATCTACACCCTTATTCTGAAGTCCCACGCAATTAAGCATTCCCTGAGGAGTTTCTGCCATACGCGGATAGTCATTTCCCTCACGAGGTTCCAGAGTTGTACCTTTAACGATAATACCACCGATTTCCTCTAATGGAACAAAATCAGCAAACTCCAAGCCGTAGCCGAAAGTACCCGATGCTGTCATCACAGGATTCTTCAATTTCAAATCCTTTATATTTACACTTAAATCAGCCATAATTTTTTAATAATCATTTAAAATGTTTTTACAAAACAAAGATTTTCCGATACCGTTCCCCACTCTAATGTAAGAAGTTTCTTCACTTTTCCCACCCACCGTTAGAGCAAGGGGCAACTTCATTCTTTATTTTCCTGCTTCACTAAATATCCCAAGTGAGTTTTTTGATATTGATGACAGGACCATCCTTACAAACACACTGATTTCCTTCAGTAGTTTTCTCTACACAACAGAGGCAAGCACCAACACCGCAAGCCATCTTATTCTCCAGAGAGACCTCACATTCTACACCTGCCTTCTTTGCAAAGCGAGCCACGCTTACCATCATCGGCTTAGGACCACAAGTAGAAATCATATCAAATTTCTCATTCTCCAAAACCGAGTGATTGGTAACAAAGCCAACTTCGCCCGCAGAACCATCTTCGGTAGTAATACAAACCTTACCAATCTTAGCAAATTCATCCAGCTCAAGCAAATCTTTTGCAGAACGGGCTCCCAACAGAAATACAACCTCTGCTCCAAAATCCTTGATAAGTTTGCCGAAATACAAAAGTGGAGCAACACCTACGCCACCACCTACAAGCAGATATTTCTGACTCTTTTCGGTAGGCATTGTAAAACCATTGCCAAGAGGCAACATACAGTTGAGAGAATCACCAGCTTTCAACTGTCCGAGCTGACGAGTACCATCTCCAACCATTGCCACAAGCAACCAAAGCTGATTATTTTCACGATCCACATAATTTATGGAAATAGGACGGCGAAGCATTGTGGTAGGCGAATGGTCTACCTTTACTTCTACAAATTGGCCAGGCAAAATTTCTGGCAAAGGCTTTTCATCGGTAAGCTTTATCAAAACGTGCTTATCGCTGAGCGCTTCAATAGAAACTACCTTTAGATCGAGAACATATTTTTTCATCTTTATGCTAATTTTATATGCTTATTATATAATATGTATGAACATCACACTATTGCATCCTTTCATATAAGCCATGCATACG
>USQD01000068.1 GCA_900556795.1 uncultured Prevotella sp.
CTCAACTGCTCTTACAACCTCGGCATGCGCCACCTGAAGGGTTACATCCCTGAGTATCCTGTAGGTACAGCAGAGGAAGTAGCTAAGATGATTGCAGACTTCGTACCAGTAGCTCGCGTCATCCTCGGTTTGAAGGGCTTGAAGATTATCACCTTCGGTCCACGTCCTCAGGACTTCTTCGCCTGCAACGCTCCTATCAAGGGCTTGTATGAATTGGGTGTAGAGATTGAGGAGAATTCTGAGCTCGACCTCCTCGTAGCTTATAAGGAGCACGCAAACGATCCACGTATCGACGAGGTTTGCGCTGATATGGCCAAGGAGATGGGCGAGGGATGCTACTATCCTGATCTCAGCCGCAGAATGGCACAGTTTGAGTTGACATTGCTCGATTGGGCTGAGGCTCACAAGGGTTCTCGTCAGTATGTAGCATTTGCTGACAAGTGCTGGCCTGCATTCCCAAGCCAGTTCGGTTTCGAGCCTTGCTATGTTAACAGCCGTCTCGTTAGCCGCGGTATTCCTGTAGCTTGCGAGGTTGATATCTATGGTGCTTTGTCTGAGTACATCGGTATGTGTGCTTCTGATGATACTGTAACATTGCTCGACATCAACAACTCTGTTCCTCAGTATATCTATGATGAGGATATCAAGGGTAAGTACGATTACAAGTTGACTGATACCTTCATGGGCTTCCACTGTGGTAACACTCCACAGTGCAAGATGTGCTCTAGCCGTAAGATCAAGTATCAGTTGATCCAGAACCGTTTGTTGGAGAATGGTGGTACACCAGACTTCACCCGTGGTACTTTGGAGGGCGATATCGCTGCATCTGACATCACATTCTATCGTCTGCAGTGCGATTCAGAGGGTAACCTCCGTTCTTACATCGCAGAGGGTGAGGTTCTCGATGTTCCTACACGTTCATTCGGTGGTATCGGTATCTTCGCTATCAATGAGATGGGCCGCTTCTATCGCCACGTCTTGGTTCAGAAGGGCTATCCACACCACGGTGCCGTAGCATTCTCTCATGTAGGCAAGACCTTGTTCGAGGTATTCAAGTATCTTGGCATCAAGGATATCGCTTACAACCAGCCAGCTAGCTTGCCTTACCCAACCGAGAATCCTTGGAAGTAAGATAAGATTCGTATGAAATAAAAAAGGCGATTGCTTTTCCTGCAATAGGAATGGCAATCGCCTTTTCTGTTAATGTGATTATTAAAAAAGATAAAATAATAGATGCTCTTCTTGGCAATCTCCGAAATATGTGCTAAGTTTGCACCATGAATGAACCGAGATTTATAGAAATAGAAGATTTGAAGCCTGATTATCTGGAAGCTATTAACAGACTGATTTCGCAGCTGAGTACCAGTTCGCATACCCTTACTGAGGCAGAATTGAACAGTCTTATCGCCTCACCTCAAAGCCATCTCTATGCTTTGGAATATGATGAGAAAATCATCGGAATGGTAACCCTATGTATCTATCAATGTCCTACAGGAAGGAAGGCATGGATAGAAGATGTGGTGGTTGATCAGAACTATCGGGGCAAGGGATATGGTAAAGTGATGATAGAAAAGGTGATAGAACTATGCAGAAACAAGGGAAATGTGACGCTGATGCTCACTTCGCGCCCTTCCCGTGTGGCTGCCAACCAACTTTACCAGAGTCTGGGCTTTGAGACAAGAGAGACGAATGTATATAAAATGTCTTTCTGAATAACTGTCGGAAAATGACAGTTTTTGATAGAGCAGTTTTTAATTAAAATAATAGTAACTATGAACATGAAATCTACATGCATGGCTTGTTGCCTGCTGATGATGGGATGTATTTCCGGCTCAGCCAAAGACAATAAGTCTGAAAAGACCAACAAGTACAAACTCGTTTGGCAAGACCATTTCAAGGGAAAGACCTTTGATTCCAAATCATGGAGTAAGATTCCGCGTGACCGACCTGATTGGAAGCGCCACATGTCGTATGACGACCGCCTCTATGAAGTAAAGGACGGAACACTTATTCTGCATGGTGTGAACAATGACGGTTCCTATAAGTACGACTTGAATGGCGATGGTAAGCTGGAAGCGGATACAGCCCGTTTTGTAACCGGTGGCTTGTATACAAAGCACAAGAGAACCATAGAATATGGTAAGGTGGAAGTAAGAGCCAAGTTAGGTCAGGCGCAGGGAGCATGGCCAGCTATTTGGATGTTGCCGGATAGAGATATCGCATGGCCTAATGGTGGAGAGATCGACATCATGGAGCATCTTAACTTTGATCTGATGGCTTATCAGACCGTTCATACACATTATACTCATACCCTGAAACAGGATATGAACCCTCCTCATTTTGCTACAGGTAAGATTGATACCAATGGATATAATGTATATGCGGTAGAGATTCTGCCAGATGAACTCATCTTCTCTATCAATGGTGAGAAGACCTTCTCCTATCCTCGCATCCAGACAGATAAGGAAGGCCAGTATCCTTTCGGGGCGCCATACTATCTGCTCATCGATATGCAGATAGAGGGCAGTTGGGTAGGAAAGGCAGACCCATCTCAGTTGCCTGTGAAAATGGAGATTGACTGGGTGAAAATGTATAAGTTGAAAAAGTAAAATATTCCCTCACAGACAGTATCTGTGGGGGATTCTTGTTTCTAAGAACTCCGCCACTAAAAGAAACGGCATTTTTGAACATATTGTGATATTTTGTGAATAGTGATTATTTGCAGAAAATCAGTACCTTTGCACCAGAATTAAATTGTATTTTATATCATAAGAAACATATTAAAAATGAACAAGAAAAAGATATTGTGTTTTTGTCTGGCTCTCGGGGCTTTTTCTGCTATGATGGCGCAGGAAACTCTGTCGCTGAGCCAGTGCCTGCAGATGGCAGTGGATAACAACCTGTCGCTGAAGAAAAGCAGGAACGAGATTGCAAAGGGAAAGTATTCCATCAGCGAGAACCAGGCGAAGTTGCTGCCACAGATCAACGCCGTGGCACAATTGAACGATAACTTCACGCCTCCCGTTTCCGTGACGGATGGTTCTGCCTACGGCAAACCTTACAATGTAACCAAAACCCTGCAGTATAATGCTTCGGCTGGCTTGCAGCTCCAGATGCCACTCTACAACCAGATGGTGAACACCGCCATCGACATTGCCAAGATAGCAGACCATCTCAACCAGCTCTCTTATGAGAAGGCGCGCGAAGACCTCATCGTGCAGACCGCCAAGATGTATTACATGGCACAGAATACGGCTGAGCAGATTCGTCTGGTGAACGACAACATCAAGCGTCTGGAGGAACTCTACGGTATCACCAAGGCTTTCTATGATAATCAGATGAGTCTTGAGGTAGACGTGAAGCGTGTGAAACTCAACATCGAGAATCTCACCGTGCAGCGTGATAACGCCATCGCCATGCTCGACCAGCAATATACCATGCTCAAGTATGTGATAGATTATCCTGCAGAAAAGCAAATCAAGGTAACGGAGGTGAATCCGGGAGAGATAGAGACGGTGAATGCCAACGGATTGAACACCAATCTCTATGAACTCCAGCTCCTGGAGAAGAGAAAGGAACTGGCACAGAAGCAGACCAAGTTAGCCAAGGATGGCTATCTGCCATCGGTGAGTCTTACCGGAAGTCTAATGTACTCAGCCTTTACAGATAAGATAGAGCATTGGATTCATTCGGGTGAGTCAAACCACTGGTATGGTTCCAACGGCATCGGTATTCAGCTGAGAGTGCCTGTCTTTGATGGCTTCGAAAAGCGTTCAAAGATTAGACGTGCCAAAGTGGAGGAGGAGAATGCCCGCATCGGATATGAGGATGCTCTCAAGGGCATGCAGGCAAACTATATGAACGCCGTGAGCGAGGTGAATAACAGCCAGCGAAACTACAAGAAGCAGTTTGATAATTACACTTTGGCGCAGGATGTATATAATGTGACTGCCGACCAGTATAAGGAGGGTGTAGGTACTATGACTGCCGTTCTTCAGGACGAAATGCGCATGAGCGAGGCAATGAACAATTATCTCACCGCCTATTATAAATATAAGGTGGCAAACCTCTCGCTCCTGAAACTCACCGGACAGTTGGATCAGGTAAAATAGCAAAGGAATCATCACGTAATAATCAATCAGAATATAACAATGGAACAGAACGAAAATAACAAGATAGAAACAGCTCGTGAGGAAAATGCAGCAACCACTCAAACTTCTCACGAGGAAATGCAGAAGAAATTGAAGAAGCAGCGCATCCGCCAGATCATCGCCAGCCTCATCGGTGTAGCCATCCTCGCCTTCGGACTCTGGAAGATTGTCTGCCTTTTCCTGGATTATAATGCCAACGAAACCAGCAATGATGCGCAGATAGAGCAGTATATTTCTCCTGTCAACCTCCGTGCATCGGGCTATATTGCCAAAGTTTGCTTCAAGGAGCACGATGAGGTTCACAAAGGTGATACCCTTCTTATCCTCGACGACCGTGAGTATCGCATCCGATTAATGGAGGCAGAGGCTGCATTGAAGGATGCAAAGGCTGGTGCCAACGTGATTGATGCTACCCAGCAGACCACCCAGACTTCGGCTACCGTCTATTCTGCATCCATCGATGAAATAGAGGTGCGCCTTGCTAAACTAGCCAAGGACTGCGAGCGCTATCGTAACCTGGTAGAGAAGAAGGCTGCTACACCAATCCAGCTGGAGCAGCTCGAAGTGGAATATGCGGCTACCAAGAAGAAATTGGAGTCGGTAAAGCGACAGCAGGCTGCTGCCTATAAAGGTGTGAACGAGGTGGTTACCCGCAAGCAGAATGTGGCTGCTGCCATCGAGCGTGCTGAGGCTGCAGTGGAGATGGCGAAGCTGAACCTCTCTTACTGCGTGGTTGTAGCACCATGCGACGGTAAGCTGGGTCGCCGCTCTATCGAAGAGGGACAGATGGTGAACGCAGGAACCACCATCACCTATATCCTGCCTAATGCCCAGAAGTGGGTTATCGCAAATTATAAGGAAACTCAGGTAGAGAATCTCTATGTGGGGCAGAAGGTACGCATGACGGTGGATGCCATCAGCAACAAGGAGTTTGAGGGCACCGTTACCGCTATCTCCGGTGCTACCGGTTCCAAGTATTCTCTTGTTCCTACCGATAATTCGGCAGGTAACTTCGTGAAGATTCAGCAGCGTGTGCCTGTAAGAATCGACTTCACTAACCTCAGCAAGGGAGACAATGCCCGCCTGGCAGCAGGTATGATGGTGATTGTGAAGGCGGAGAGAAAATCAAAGTAATGGAATATGGAAGAAGAATATAAGAATTATCCGTTCTATAGCTGGGTGCCGAAACCGCTGGGCATCATCTTCATGATCATCCTCTTCGTGCCGATGATTACGATGAGTGGTGTCTATTCCGCCAATAGCGGTGAGATGATGAGCGGACTGGGCATCCAGTCGGAATACATCGCCTTTGCGGGCTTCTGTACGTCGATAGGAATGGCGGCTTTCTCGCCATTCTTCTACGAACTGGTGTGCATCCGAAGAGAGAAGATGATGTGTATCGTGGGATTCTCCATTCTCTTTCTGCTCAGTTTTGTCTGCGCCCAGACTGATTCGCTGTTCATCCTAGGCTTGTGTAGCTTGCTGATGGGCTTTGTCCGACAGACGCTCCTGATGGCGCATCTCTTTGTACTCATCCGATATGGTTTCGGCATTGAGGCAACGAAGAATATCACGCCGGGTTGCGAGCCTACCACCGAGGAGGCTTGGGATGCTGTGGATAGCGAGAAGATGGTTTCCCAGCCGGTTATCTATCTTTTCTTTATGATTATCGGACAGTTGGGTACCTGGCTTACGGCTTGGCTTGCCTATGCTTATGAATGGCAGTATGTGTATCATTTCATGATGGCATTCATGCTGGCAGGTATCATCATCGTGTTCTTCACCATGCCTTACCATAAGTATCCGATGCCAAAGATTCCGATTACGATGTCTAAGTTTGGCAATGTTACGGTGTTCAGCATCATGCTCTGTTCGTTTGCCTATGTGATGGTGTTCGGCAAGACTTTGGATTGGTTTGATGATTCTACCATCCGTATCTCTACGGTCATCTGTATCATCTTCACCGCCCTGTTCATCTATCTGGAGAAGACCCGCCGTTCACCTTATTTTATTATGGAGGTGTTCCAGCTTAGGGTTATCAACTACGGCATCATGCTGTTCTTCCTCCTGATGGTATGCAACTCCAGCGCCATGTTTGTGAATGTATTTACCAATGTGGGAATGAAGATAGACAACTGGCAGAATGCCACGTTGGGCAACTGGGTAATGGTGGGCTATACCGTGGGTTTGATATTTGCAGTCATTGCCCGAGCCAAGAATGTTCACCTGAAGTGGATGTACTGTCTAGGCTTCCTCTTTATCGGAGGCTACGCCCTCTTTATGTATTTCGAGGTACAGAACGACGGTATGTATGAGCGCATGAAATGGCCAATTATCATCCGTTCTACGGGAATGATGCTGCTCTATTCGCTCATCTCTACGATAGCCAATCAGCGCATGCCTTACCGCTTCATGTCCACCTGGGTCTGCATCATGCTCACCGTTCGTATGGTCATAGCTCCTTGCATCGGTTCGGCGCTCTACACCAATGTGCTTCAGCATCGCCAGCAGTATTACATTACCCGCTTTGCACAGGATTACGACCGTACCAGCATAGAGACGGCAAAAACCTATGACCAGACGGTGATGGGTATGCAGTATCAGGGTAAGAGTGTAACTGAGGCGCAGAATATGGCTGCCATGAGTGCGAAGGGCAAGGTGCAGGTGCAAGCCACGCTGGTATCTATCAAGGAGATGGCAGGCTGGACCTTCTATGGCTGTCTGGTATGTGCCGGCTTGATGCTCGTAATACCTTGGCGCAAGCGCAACATCAAGGAATTGACCCGCGAGTATCTGTTGAAGAATGTAGATGTGAAATCCCTGGGAAGAAGGTAGGGATGAGGATGCAGGTTCTGCCGGTAGCGGCAAGATTCTGCTAAAATATCATAAATAATCAAGGTTATCATTCGGGGGGATTGATATTTTTGTTATCTTCGCATTTCAAGCAATTAGAAAAAATGGAGATAACAGATAATATCATCATATATGAGGTTCAGGAAATTCCTCATTTTCTCATGCAGCCTTTCTATTCTGATTATGTCGGAATAGTCATTTGTCATCAAGGGATGTTCCGTTTCTGTGTAGACGGAGCATCCTTTGTTGCGTCTATGGGGGAGTCGGTTTTTCTCTCTCCCGGCATCCTGTTGCAGGTTCAGGAAACCTCTCCAGATTTCCGGTTTACCTTGCTTTTCTACCGTGTAGAGCAGATTCGTCACATGCTGGGCAATACCGTTGTCAGCATGCGTCTTTATTCTACGCTCTATCCTTCGGCTTGTACTGTGGCGCATACGGGTTATGAGGAGATGCTGTCGTCTTATGCCCGGATGCTTCTCAGGTTGGAGCAGAAGGAGGAGCCGGATACCTACAGTCTGCATGAGCAGAAGCTGCTTCTCATGGCGGTAACCTATCGCCTTTGCAGCATCTTCTCTTCCACGTTCAAGACGGCGGGTAAGGAGATGGAGCGCAAGGTAGAGGTCTTTGAGTCGCTGGTCAAATTGATAGAAAAAAATTTCATGCGTGAGCGCAGTGTGGCTTTCTATGCCGATCAGCTCTGCATCACTCCCAAATATCTTTCCGTTATCGTGAAGTCGGTATGTGGCAAGACGGTCCAGCAATTACTATTTAAGGCGATTATCCGTCGCAGCATTTATCTGATGAAGAATACGAACAAGACGATTCAGCAGATAGCCGGTGATCTCAGTTTCCCGAATGCCTCATCCTTCGGCACCTTCTTCAAGAAGCATACCGGTTTGTCGCCTAAGAATTACCGGATGGGGGCGGAGTAGCGCCAAGAGAAAAACTCTACTCTCAATTCCACTCTTCACTCTTCACGTATATAGTGTAAATTATTGAAAATGAAGTGTTTATGGGTGTGAAGAGTTGCGCTGACTCTTCACCACTCTTCACCACTCTTCACCCGATTGATTGTAAGCGGCTCCGCGTTTATACCTTGCATAATTCAAAAAAAACAGTAACAGCTGATTAAACAAATGCTGCTACTGCTTTTTCCATCGGTCAGGAAGTAAGTCTCTATATTTCTCCAGTGGGGTATTCGGTTGCCATTCAATGGTCTTTTCTATGACATCGCTAATGTATTCAAACAGATTGATGCCATTCAACTTGCATGAAATAGCTATAGAATATAGGATAGCTCCCCGTCTTGCTCCTTCGTGCGAGCCAAAGAACATAGAGTTTCTTCTTGATAGTGATATGTACCTCTGGATTCTCTCAATGTAGTTGTTATCGAGAGCCGTATCACCTCTTTT